>NZ_JARSMD010000014.1:0-6333 GCF_035811335.1 Schinkia azotoformans | reverse complement strand
TTATTGGTGCGAAAGTTGAGTTTCAAACAACTAGAAAGATGCTATTTTGTGCATGAATTACCCGATGTTTATGTACAAATTATTGATAGTGGTAAAATTAATGATATAGATTTTGTTAATGAGGCTGAAAAAAATTACTTTATTACATCACTTATTTGTAAAAGTTATATAAAAGATATTCGTTATAAACGAAATATACATGATTATTTAAACAATGCTTATGGTTATTTTTACGGACAAAAGGATTGGCTATCCTATAATGATATTTTTGAAACCTTATTTGAAAAAGAATTGTATCAATTTTATTCAATCTATGAATTTATTGTGGAAGAGGATTGTATTCAAAATTTATTTGTGAATTTGAAGTTGGAAGATTTAGTTTGCACAATCAATCTATTACAGGAATGCTATGAAAAATATAATTTAGAGGTTATATGGTTTAAATCATTATGTAAAAACATGCTTAATGATGCAATATCATTGTATACAGAATATATTGATGTCACTGATTACTGTTATAATTATGATATTAACGATTTATTAAATAAAAATTCGAAACCTTGGTACTGTGGAGATGATGTAGAGTACGATATTGATAAAGAGGCAGTGGTTCAAGAATTAGAGCAACGGATAGAGGAAGATATTAAAGATGAGGTGCAAAATATTTTAGCTAATTTGAATAATAGTATTATTTGCTATACAGATTTGTCAAATACTTTTATCGTTAATTCCTATGACATAGACAGAGCTATTGATTCTTATTTTGAACCGGGCGAAATTGATTACGAAGGTCGGGGCAATACTAATTCAAAAGAGTCATACATTTATGAAATTGAGGCTATATTCGAAAGGTAGTTTTTCTGTCTGTAATAACTGATTGGGCCTGTCACTACCTGTAAAATGTCGAGATTTGTAGAATTGTAAAGTTTTAGTTTTAGTTTTGGGTGCCAGTCACCACCCGAAAAATGTTGGGATTTGTAGAATTGAAGAGTGTTAGATTTTTAATATAATTCCCGCTGCAAAGGGTGTTTTCAGCGGGGTTTTTGCTACCACAACATGAAGATCTCCATTTTGGATGCTTGTCACCGCCCGATATTATACTGAAAAAGAAGGTAAGCTTCCTGTAGCCGTAGTTGTTGTCAATCTATATGGTCAAAGTGCTGATATGGATAAGATTTTGGATATATGTGATAAATATAATGTCCCTGTAATCGAGTATGCTGCAGAATTTTTGGGTGCTTTATGTAAAGGTAAAGAAAGCGGAACGTTTGGTCGGTTGGTATCTATTCTTTTAATGGAAATAAAATAATCACAACATCCGGTGGGGGAATGCTTGTATCAGATGATTCAGATGCATTAGCGAAAGTGCGCTTTTTGGCAATGCAAGCACGGGATCAAGCTCGACATTACCAGCATAGTCAAATCGGATTTAATTACCGAATGAGTCACCTGAAGTTTATAGAATAAAAAAAAGAAAGTTTTGTTTTATTACTTGACTTTGGAAAGGCTCTGCGGAGAGTAAAACTTTGCAGGACTAGAAAGAAGTGATAAATATGATTGATGATTTTATAAAACAGACAGTTTCCTTTCTTGAAAGAACGGATACCCGTATTCATGCACCAGAGATTCGAACGGTTAGATATGAAGAAAATACAACATCATTGTTAATGTCAGATTCGGAAGTTGTTTATCTAAATAGAGCAAATATCTCGGATAATGTCCTTTTAGGTATAATGTTCTTTTTTAGCATTATTGATGCAAAAGTTGATTTACTTCACCCAGAATTAGATGGTGAATCATTTCGGCAAAGATACAAAAGAATGACTAAAAAAAGTGATGATGAAATCATTTTAAGTCAGCTTTTTAGAATTCTCAAGTTGCTAAGAAATGCTTCAGTTCATTCGAAGAACTCAATTGTTATAAAGAACAATGAGATAACTTGTTCTTACAGTAATATGAAAACTAATTTTCAACTAATAATCACTAAATTGGGGCTGGAGTTAATTTATTCGTTAATACTAGAGTTAGTGAAAACGACAATGAGTACAAGCTTATACTACAGTTCAATTAGAAGAACCTATTATGATGATATAAAAGCCAATATTAAGGTATTTGCAGACGATTTGGGTGACAGCAGCCTTCTAGAATTATCAAATGGGATAAGGTTAAAACGTGGGGTTAGGTATAAGATTACTAATTCGATATTTAAAATCGAAAAAGATTATTTAATAATTGAGAAACCATATGATTTACCTGAAGATGAAAAATTATATCGTTCCTGTGATTATGAAGTGAATTATAATGGGAAGAACTATTTAATTCCGAGTGAAGCACTTGATTCAAACAATAAAATGGATATATCACACTTGTGTTTATGGGAATTATAATCATGGAAAGGGCTGTTTACAATTAGCGGTGGTTTGATTCCCATGTGGCTCTGTAAAGGGTAAAATCTTTGCGGAGCTCTTGATTTATAATTTGAACTTAGAAATGCTTTATGGAAAGTAAATTTAACAATTCTACCCATATAATAATCTAAGGGGACCACTTAATGGAAAATCAAAAAATAATAAAAAAAATAAATGAATGTAGCATTTCAATTGAAAATAGTATTTTTACACTTAAGCCATATTTATTCGAAGATATTCCCTATGCATTACCAACAAATAGTTCCCCAGAGTTTCGTAGACACATTGCTGCGGCAATAATTTCGTATATCGATAAGAATTTACAATCAGATACTATTGAAAATGTTACGAACTCACTGGACATCAACCGTTATGATAATAAAAGTCAATTATCTGATGTAGATATTGTTCTGGATACAATTGTTAAATCAACAGCTATTTGTATCGATTATTTTTGTAAAACAATTAAAGTTGTCGAGTTAAATCATGGACAAAATTTTTTTTTGCTAGCTATGTCTAGGTTGAAATCATCTTTTGAAAGTGCCGTACTCTTATTGAGATTTGGATATTATATTGAGGTTTCAACGGTCTTTCGCATGATTTATGAGCAACTTTGTTGGGCATGTTTTGTGATAGAACAAAGCAATGAAAAAACTATCATTAACCAAAGTGTAACTAAAACTGTAAAATATCTTAAAAAGGTAAATGAAGAATATGGAAAGTTATACAATTTATATTCTCAAGAAGCTCATATTGATCCAAAAGTAGTAGGAAGTTATTTAAAGGAAATAGACGGAAAAACACATGTAAGGATGCGCTCAGGAGAAGAGTGTAATAATAAAACATTAGATTTGATATTATTAGCAAAAATATATATAGATGTTTTGGAGTATGCTGTTGATAAGTATTTTTCATTAAAAGAAAATAATAAAATTGAATTGAAAGTTATTATTGAAACTAATAGACACATTATTAAAATCATTTATGGACGGTATACTGAAGATATTGGTTTTAATTTGCAATATGAAGATACTATTTAATCTAGCCTGGAAAAGTTTAAGCTTTGCCTACCGCCCGAAATTTGTCAAGATTTGTAGAATAATGGACCCCGTAGAGTTAAGATTTAATTACAATAGCATATCGATACAATACTTTAAAGCAAAGCGAGAAAAGGTGGACAGCAAAGTTTTATTCATACTGTAGATATTTACTGGTAATATTGATAAACTTTTAGCTAGTAACTACATATTGCAAGGTGGCGGCTGAACTCCCTTATGAAAGGGGGTGAGGCTGATGACGACATACGAGGCTTTTAGTTTAATTGCTCAATTTAGCTTAGTACTAATAGCGGTACTTACACTAATTGTAACCATTGTCGTCTATATAAATAAAAAGAAATAGCCACCCTGCCCGCCAAAGTAAGGTGACTATTTCATATAGATCATAAAATTTTGGTCAGCCGCGCTTTATGCGGCATGTAGTTGCTTTGATCGGGTGTTAGTAGCACTCGATCATTTCTATTATATAAATAATTATATGTTATTATACCTTGAATTGCAATTTGGTTTTGGGTGCCTGTCACCACCCGGAATTTGTCGAGATTTGTAGAATGATAGATTGTTTTATTGGGGGAATATTTAAAGGTAATTTGATAGGAGGCTATCTTTTTATGAATATACTAGTTACCGGTGGTGCCGGATATATAGGTTCACATACTTGCTTCGCTTTACTAGAAGCGGGGCATACAGTAATTGTTGCCGATAATCTTTGTAATAGTAAAGTAGAGACCTTAAAAGAAGCAAAGGGACGGTTCTCATGTTACAAAAACAAAATGTTTCAGAAATTTTCGATGATGTTGCAAAAGGCATTGATTGCAAGAAATATATATTATTAAAGGAGAATAAATATTAGCTAGTATTTGATGCCTGTCACCACCCGAAATACGTAGATATTTGTAGAATTGAAGAGTTTTAGAATTAATAAAGAACTCGATAAATTTTCTATTAAAATGGCTTATGAAAAAGGGGGATATCATGTTTACTACAAAGAAGGTGGCTAAAAAGTTTAAATTTGAACCCTATGAAGATTGTCCTTGTGAAAGTGGTCAAAAATATAAATTTTGTTGCTACGAGAAAGGTAAATCATATAATAAAAAAGAACTAAATTATACACCAGGAAGAATTATATTTGAATCTCAAAAGATATTCAGGGAGACGGATTTTGAAACCTGCTTTGCTTTTAATAAAGATGAATGTACAAAAGACATTATAGGGGCACATTCACTCCAAAATAATG
The DNA here is from genome assembly GCF_035811335.1 of Schinkia azotoformans. Classification (NCBI taxonomy): domain Bacteria; kingdom Bacillati; phylum Bacillota; class Bacilli; order Caryophanales; family Bacillaceae; genus Schinkia; species Schinkia azotoformans. The sequence continues at coordinate 1,630 of NZ_JARSMD010000014.1, read as the reverse complement.
GTGTTTTAGACAAAATTTCTATTGATAATCATATATATTATCTTACTCCGGTAATAAAAAATAATGTGCCTTCACTTAAGTTTGAAAAAGTAGGAAAAAATCAAGCTAGTAAGTTTACAGGTTTTTGTAAAAATCACGATAAATCATACTTCTCCTGTATAGAGGATGCTGATTATGTAAAATCTGATGAACAAAACTTTTGGTTTGCGTTTCGTGCATTTTGCTTTGAATTTCATAGAAAGAAAAGGCTAAAAAAGCATTATTCTAAACTCTTTAAAAAGTTTCCTCATGCTACAAGAGATCTACAAATTCAATTAAATTATAGGGCTTGTGAGTTGGACTTGAAGGATAAAGAATTGGAATATCGTAGATTCCAAAAAATCTATGAAGATAGATCCTATAATAAAATGGAATCATTTATTAAAGTATTACCATACAGAGTAGGATTCACAGGAACAACAGCAGTAGCTGTCAATGTAGATATTGAAGGAGAAAAAACTGTTGATATTTATGACTATGACGAAAAGTTATTTGTACCTTCCCTTTATATATCTGTTATTCCAAAAGAAACATCGTCGATAATTATTGTAAGTAGACATATTGATGATACTTGCTATGAGGCTTTAATAGATAAATTAAAAAGAAATACAAACCTTGATGTAATTCTCAAGTATATTACTTTTTGTTTAGCTGAATTTAGTGAAAATGTATATTTTTGTCCAGCTTTAATAGATAAATTAAGTAATTCTGAAAAAGATAATATTGTCTCAGCTTTTATATCCTCTTTAAGTGTAACTCCTGAATTAAGATTTCGTTCTTTGATCAAAGGATTTAGACTAAATTTATTTGATTTAAAAATGGATGAGAATTAGTTCCAATTTGGTATTGATAGGTGTATTAACATTAACTTTTTATACATGTTGGCGCAGTCTACGCACATTTTGAATGCGAGAATGTTCATACAGCCGATAAAGATAGTGATTTAATGTTAACGGTTCTTGTAGTATGGCTCAAGAAGAAGCGGTCAATGCGGGAACCAGTAGTCAGTGGGGAAAGCGGAAGTTAGCGGAAATAGGGATTGTTTCGGGGAATTCGAGTGGTCAGTGAATGAATTAAATGGAATAGATGATTTCAATCCATTGAAACAACGTATTCCTTTCAGGGGTGACTTGTTTGAACGGGTTGTTGAAAGTGGAGTGATTCACTTAGATGGCCGAATTGTATATCAATTAAAGATAGATGTTGAATGGGAGGAATACTTGGAAGAGAAATGCTCATACAAACTGAAGGTGAAAAGAAAGCGGAAGAAAAGAAAATAACGGGAAACAAGCAACCCACCGTGTTAGCGTCTAGGTTTTAGATGGCTACTTGGTGGGTTTTCTTTGTATGTTTCCATTTTTATGCGAAGGTTTTATAAAAAGGTTCTTTTGTCGGTGCAATTTGTATATTGTGTTATAAGGAGCTTGATTAAAGACAATTGCACAAGGGTATGATATAAATAGAATATACCATTGAAAGAATTACGGTATTTCTTCCAATAAAAAACCCAACCTTTTATATACATAACATGGTACAATTATATTTATTCAGCTTTTAGTTAGGTAGGGTGATTATTGATTATTGCAGATAA
>NZ_JARSMD010000013.1:0-103795 GCF_035811335.1 Schinkia azotoformans | reverse complement strand
ATCTAAAGGAGCAAGCTCCTTATCATCCGCTCGACTTGCATGTATTAGGCACGCCGCCAGCGTTCGTCCTGAGCCAGGATCAAACTCTCCGAAAAGTGTTTGATTGCTCAAAATTAATACTGACTTGTTTGCACGCTTGACATTTTGTTTAGTTTTCAAAGATCATTTCATTCTTGTTTGTTACTACCATTCAGCAACAAAAGCTATCATACTACTTATCTTCCAAGAAGTCAATAACTTTTTTTAAAAAGATAATTCATGTTGTTTGAAAGGGGCGACTGATGGGAATCGAACCCACGAATGCCGGAGCCACAATCCGGTGCGTTAACCACTTCGCCACAGTCGCCATTATATTGGCAGGGGCAGTAGGAATCGAACCCACGCTGGAGGTTTTGGAGACCTCAGTTCTACCGTTAAACTATGCCCCTAATCTAAAATTCTCTTAACGACAAAAATAAGATTATCAAATTACTTCGCAGAAGTCAATAGACGCTTTAAATAAAATTTAAGTAATACATATTAGAATGACGCTGAAAATTAATAATACCACACATTAATGGAAAATCAAGAATTTTGTTTACTCAAGTGAATTATATTAAAAAGACCGACAAAATTTTACCGGTCCTCTGCAACTATCTGTTAATAATTTTCCAATATTATTCCCTTTTTCAGATTCGCAATTCCTTCCTTGCAAACTCCATAGGAAAGCCATGAACAGTCTTCACACAAGTGATCAAGGTCTTCAGGCTTAACCTTTTGGGCTACAAGTGAAACGAGCTCACTTTTTTTATATTCTTCACCTGCTTTTAAACCTAAATGACGTACTACTTTTTCATCTAAGTTGATAACAAACGAGTTTGACTTAGGCGAGTTGCAGTAGTCCTCCTTTTTATTCGGGCAAAAGGAACAGGTTTCATCCAATCCTACAACTACCTGAATCGGAAAATCAATTGTTTGATCACGTATTTCTTCCACTATTTCACTCATTTTTTCAACGAAGTCCGAACTGTATCCCATCCCTTTGAAGCCGTGAACGCATAGTAGATGATGCCCACGAAGAATCTTCTTTTTCAAATTCTTCCCCACCTTTGAATTTTTTTGATGACTTCCTCTTAAACTATTTTTCTCTATTTTATAATACTGTAACATTTTTACAACAATACTAGGGAAAATAAAAAAAGGAGATGCGGCTCATCTCCTACTCATAAAATTCTCCTTAGCAAGACTCTTCAAGTTACGGTCATAGGCAATTACTGTAATCGGTTCACTCTCCCGTACCTTAGAAAAATCAATTTGCATTTCCCAAGGCTGGACATAGGATTCAGCTAATTTGTTTTTTCCTTGGTAGGCGGCGACAACATAAGGCTGCTCACCTAAAGGTAATTTCACATAAACAAAGCAATTTCGTTTATTAGCTAGTTTTGAAATATTTTCAATGCGTTCAAATTTAGAAGCCTTTTGCCCTGAACCACTTGCTGTAACATCTGATAAAAACCAATCGCTGGCAATAATTCTTTTATAGGTGTTATCAACAAGCCTGCTATCGCCCATATCATAATTATTATTCTGATTATCATAATTTGTTGTTCTTTTATCTAGATTAAAATAAGTAATGGCTTTGACTTTAGGGTAAAGCCTTGGTAAAAATCCATACATATTCCCAATTTGCCCTGCAGCCCATTCTGAAAAATCCTTACCTAATTCATAACTATAATGGGAAACTGCTCCTTCCGATAGCATGATTGGCTTATGACTATATTTTTCATAAAGCGGTCGCAAATAATCAATTGGATTTCCGCCCGGCACCTCTTTCCCATGTGAAAATGGAATTGTATACAGGGAGAAACCTACCCAATCGACAATATCATCCCCTGGATAATAGGGTTCAATATTGTGGCGCGGCAAAAAATTAGGCGACCAAACCATGGCTACATTGGGGGCCTCTTCCGCCATTATATCGTGAATTAATTTAAATTTTTCTCGATATTTCTCCGGATTGCCGCTCCATGGGACCCATTCGCCGTTCATTTCACCGGCAAATCGAAGGAACACAGGAATTCCTGTAGATTTTGCCTCTCTTGCAAATTGCCTTACATAGTCATCATCTACTACATCATCCAAACCTTTGGATGGTTCCCAGCCAATTTGCATTGCCCCACCATTTTCTTTTACTTTTTGAGCAAATGACAATGGAAAATATGAATTTGTATCATCATATTTCTTCCTCCATGTTGTATATGTTAAATAGATGGCGTGTTTCTTCCCATATAGCTCGTTCACTTTATTGACGCTACCGTTTTCCCGTTTTCCGGCTACAAACATACCTAAATAAGTCCCGCTTGGAGGTTCAAATTTCGCTAGCTTTTCTTGATCTGAATTGGTCTCTTCAACGAATAGGTCCAGCTCCGTATCGATATGATCGGCCCTAATTAAATTCACAATTCCCCAATCGGCATGTCCTGCCTTTGCCCAATAATCGGCTGTCGCCCGATAATATTGGACAGCTTTGTTGTAGTCTTGGTTTGTATCATAAAACTCGGCTAAGTCTTTGCTATAGGTAGCAGCATAGTTCCATTTTTCATTATTAATTGCTTTTTCAAGATTCATTTTTAGCTCAGCTGGGTCACTTGCCACAGTTACATCCTGCATTAATAAAACGTTCGTAAAAACAAGAATGACTGCAATCCAAATGAGATGTTTTTTCATTAAAGAACCCTCCATCTATTTTCCATATAAATAATAGAGTTCTTAATTCAAGAGAAAATATACAATTACTGCTTTTTTTCATTCATATTTTTTAAAATATCTTTCAAAGTAGAATTGATATTATGTAGGGCGATTATAACAAATCCAAGCATTAGGAAGGTAACGATTTCATGTGTAAAAAAGGCTATAATTCCGATTACAGCAAAATAAAAAGTGTACAACCAATTTCTCATATTGGTATCTCCTTTCAAAAAAGCAGTGATGAAGTTTTTACCACTAGTGGTATATCTTGCCTCTATCTAGATTCTTTAATAGGTGCATATCCACCTAAAAATTTAAATGACCCTACCCTGTTTTTTCATTTTATTGTCCAGAGCTGAGCCAAATATTAACCCAAACAACATCCCAAAAGCAATTGCCATATAATAAATACTAGACAATGCTGCCCCTAAGATTAGTCCGTAAGTCATTCCAAGGCTTAGATATGTTCCATCCTCAACTAAACCGTGCTTTTTCACCAGATGGTTAATAATTAATTTAAAAGTTTCTTTATATTGCTTATGATCCATATCATTTTGTGTCTCTAAAAATAAAAGCAAATCATTAATATTTTCTTTTAAGCTTTCACAATCGGAACAGCCATTGGTCATGGAGAAATGATCCAGACGTTGAACAATCCGGAAAAGCATGCTCACTTTATATTTTTTTGCCTGTTTTTCATCTATTACTAACAACACATTTAAAATTCTCTCAGAAACTTCTTCACACCAATTCGAGTTTTCCATCTTTACCACTTCCTTAATGAAAAAAGTAGATGCTAAAACGGAAATACATATCCAATTCAACATTAGCATATATTTCAACTGGAATTAGCTTGAAGATTCAACATTTCTATTACAAAATATACCATCTAACGTTAAAAAAATACGTAATTTCCCCATGATGGCAAATTACGATGTCTTTTCTTACTACTATAATCCATAAAATTTTATACTTTATAGTACAAAATAAATAGGAGCAGCCTATAGCTCCCCCTATTTATACCCGAAGGACAACAAACTGACCTTCACCAAAAATGTTTTTGACATAATCGATTTTCCCATGATTAAGATAGGCTTGATCTCTTTCATTGATTATTAACCTAATTCCGCTTACTTCGATGATCTCGTCATTTTCTGAAACTGACTCTTCCAGAGCCAGTTGAAGCCTAGGTCCACCTCAACAAAGCTCCATTTTCAATCGAACGAATAGATCCTTTCCTGCATCAAATGCTTCTTGGAACTCCTTCATAATTTCCGTTATTGCTGCCCCTGTTATTTTAACCATAAAACTCCTCCATTTTTGTGAATTCAATTCGTTTTACTTACCCTATCTGGTATTCACTCATACTATATGAGGTATTAACGAAAAATGTCAATACTCTTTCTTTATCAACTATGGGGTTATCGATTCTTTACTTTCTAGTAAAAGTCCTGTAATCTCTCATTGATTACAGGCTTTTTTCATTTTCTATACAACTTCCCTTTGCAAACTAATTTTTTCTTTTGCTCTCTTTTTCATTGGCAAGGTAATCGTAAAACACGTCCCTTTTCCTACTTCGCTTTCCACCTCAATGAAACCATTCATCGATTCAATAATGCGATAAACGACCATCATACCGAGACCCGTTCCTTTTATTTCTTTCGTTGAAAAATAAGGTTCTCCTAAGCGTGAAAGCTGATTGGCATCCATCCCAATTCCGGTATCCCTTATCCGAATCACAACCGTTTTGTCATCTATAACATTCGAATAGACTGATAATAACCCACCATTTGGCATGGCTTCAATTGCATTTTTCATTAAGTTTACTAAACATTGCTGCAGTCTGGATCGCTCAGCCTTTATGGAACCTTCCATTAAAACGGATTGAACCTCAACATTATTCATATTTGCTAACGGCTGCATAACATCCATCGCACGCTTAAGTTCGTCCTTTGTTTGAAGGATTTCAACCTTTTCCGGGGATGGCTTGGCAAACGTTAAATAATCTTGGATTATACCGGCCGCCCGGTCAATCTCCTCAATTGAAATTTTAATGTATTCTTTACAATGAACGGGTACATCCTGTTCACTTAGAAGTTGCATAAAACCTCTACTTGTCGTCAACGGATTTCGTACTTCATGTGAAATACTGGAGGCGAGGTGACTAACTGCTTCTAATTTTTCATTTCTTATCAATTTCCTTTGGAGAAGCTCATGCTGACGAATATCCTCCACAACCCTTGTACTTATCCATGTACCTACAAGGTAAGCAACAATATAAGCAATCCAATTTTTTTGATCCATACCCGCTCCAGGGCTAATAAGAACCGTCATAACGGCAACAGTTAACGCTGAATAGGTACCCAGTGTAGTAGCAAACGATATTTTTTCAATAGAAGACCATGTCGTAAATTTTTCATAAATCGATAAGATAAGAACAGCGATCAATGTCGCTATTGTTGTCGTTATTATAATTCCTACCATTCCACCAATCGAAAGACGCAGTATGAACATAATAAGGTATAATCCAATCGTGACAAGTGGTCCACCATATAAACCACCAATTATAAATGGAATGTAGCGCAAATCGAAAACCAAACCATTATCGGTAGGTATTGTAAATTTCATGCATAAGACAATACTTAAAGCTCCAAACAGAAAAACGGCAATTTGCTTTATTGGCTTAGACCATTCCCGCTTTTCTGACCAATATTGGTACAAAAATACTAAAAACAATATAAAAAATAAATTTGGTGCAACATCTCTAATAAAATCAAACATTATCTATTCCTACTTTTTCTCCATTTTTCCCTTTTCCGTCCAATAAGTATTCGACATATACAGAAGAACTCCTTTTAAAGTAAGTCAATTTTTTAGTATATTTATTTTACAAAATTCACTTAAGATGGATGCAATTATCTTTTCAAAAGGCAATTGTTACATTGACAAAATCTAAATAAAGATTTATAATAATAATTGTAAACGCTTTCAATTTAGAGGTGAGGATTATGTTGTATAACAGTCATGAAGGGAAAGACTACTTCATTGATATCCTTTTAAATATCGGTTTGTTTAAAATGCCAGATGGCCGTCAATTATATGAAGCAACCGAAAACGAACTTAAAAAGGAACTATGTTCATTAACCAATAATCAATTTACATTCTGTACTCTTTCTCAATAATAACATTTTATTTGTTTATTGTTTTATGATAGGACTGACCAACAGGTCAGTTTTTTTATATTCTTTTTTAGCCTAATTATTGGCTCTATCCGGGAATTTCTTATATGATATATAATAGAAGGAATATAATGATTTTGAGCTCTTCTGAATAATCAATCTGACCACCTTGAAAGAAATGAGGGAAACCTATGAAAGATAGAAAAAATTTATTACAGGAGGCACAAGAGGTGCTAACTCAAACGAGCCGTACTTTTGTTATTCCTATATCCCGTTTGGAAGGCTCGCTCAATCATGTTGTCATGGCAGCATACCTTTGTATGCGCAGTATTGATGAAATTGAAGACCACCCAATCTTACCTAAAGAAGATAAAATTCGCCTCCTTAGATCTATCGGAGAACAAATTCTTAAGATCGGAACTCCCCTTTCCCCAGTATTTGCCGATTTAGACGACGTATTGCCAGAGGTGACAGTCCGGATTGATGATTGGCTTACCCTACTACCATCAGAGATTACGGAAAAGGTACGATTTTTCGTTTCAAAAATGGCTTATGGGATGGCGTCTTGGACGGAACGGAACTGGGTTGTTCGAACAGAGAAGGATCTTGATGATTATACATATTACGTTGCTGGATTGGTTGGTGAATTACTATCTACTTTATGGAAATGGCATGATGGTATTAATACAGATGCAGATCTAGCCATAGCTTTTGGACGAGGTTTACAAGCCGTAAACATTATCCGTAACCGGGGGGAGGATCAAGACCGCGGTGTATCCTTTTATCCAGATGGTTGGACACAGGAAAGAATGATTGAATATGCTAAAAAGCAATTGTCCCAAGCAGATCAATATATTGCCTCTATTCACTCCAAGCATATTTATGAATTTTGTTCTATTCCACTAGCTCTTGCCTACGGTACATTGAGAGTTATTGAAAACAACCGGGAAAAATTGAAACGTGAGGAAGTAATCAAGATTGTTGATACGATCATTGGATGATAGGTTTCCCCTTTACACAATGAATGAGGCCGACTCTTAAATTGGAGGCGGCCTCTATCTATCAATCACTATTTATCTTGTTTCTCCTGGTCCATAACTGGCTCATGAAGCTGTGTTTCCCTATCCTCTTCCCCTCCTACGGCTATTTCTGATTTCGAGTCATCAAAATTATTTACATTCCCACGAGATACAAAGCTCTCTAACATCGCCTTTAAATCCATTCCTGTGCTTTCTTTCAAACTTTCCTGTAGTCCAAGCATTGTTTTCGTCACATTGTTTGTGATCTTCGCAGCTCCACTGGAATCAGAGCCACCCATATCAATCACCTTCATGCCTTCAATCTTGGAAAGTGGTTGTGCTACTTCACGAGCATACTTAGGCAGCATATCCATGAACATTTCGAGGATTGCCGCTTCCCCGTATTTCGCCATCGCTTGTGCCATTAATTCCTTCGCCTCAGCCTCAGCACGCCCTCGTTCACGGATAACTGCAGCTTCAGCCAATCCTTTTTGCTTTTCAATGAGTGCTTTTGTCTCTCCATCAATTCGCGCTTTATCCGCTTCTGCCTCTGCTTTTGCTTTAATATCATAGGCATTAGAATCTGCCAGTGCTTTCCGGCGTTTTTGTTCCTCAAGCTCCAATTCTACTTGACGCTGACGCTCAATGAACTGAATCTTCATTTCCTCTTCCTTGACTTGCTGGGCGAGTCTTGCTTTTTCCAATTCATAAGATTGTTCCGCCTTTGCCCGCGCTCTTTCCGTTTCTTCTTTTATTTGTGCTTCCTTAATATCCTTCTCTTTCTTTGATTCGGCGATTACAGTAAGACGCTTATTTTCCTCATCCTGGGCTTCTTGATCATTTTTCGCTTTATAGATTCGTGTTTCTTTTTCCGCATCTGACTCTGCCATTTCAGCTTTTTTGCGAATTTCCGCAATCCGCGGTCGTCCAAGATTATCTAAATATCCATTTTCCTCATCCGCATCTCGAAGATCATCTAAACCAAATGAAGTGATCTTAAAACCCATGTTATCAAGTTCTTTTTGCGCTATTTCCTGCACTTGTTGATTAAAGGATTCCCGGTCATTATTAATCTCTTCTACTGTTAATTTCGATAAAATAGCCCGCAGATTTGTCCCGAGGACCTTTGAGACCTCTTCTTCAATCTCATGCTGTTTTTTTCCTAAAAATTGTTCAGCATAATTAGCGATTCCAATTAAAGAGTCAGCGATTTTAACTGAGGTAATCGCATCTGCTATAACCGGCACCCCTTGAGCTGTGTACACTTTTGGAGTTGTTAATTTAATTTGGAATGAATTTAAATCAACGGGTGTACATGTTTGGAACAATCTTAAGCGAACCCCACCTCCGCGGATAATTTTTAAACTTCTGCCGTTTTCGTCTTCAAAAATACGCGGGTCGCTATCAGGATTCCCCAGTTTCGGACCTGTAATAATAAGCGCTTGGTTAGAACTCGCCGTTCGGTAATGCTTTTTTAAAATAAAAAAGCCAATCCCACCACCAATAAGTAAAAATAAAAGAATAATACCACCTAAACTTAACCAGATAATATTAAGCATTGCAACCAACCACTCCTCCTGAGAGATGGTAAGCAGGGTATAATTGAATAAACATTGTTTTCCCCGCTCCCATTAATTAATACGACAGCCATTCCAAAAAAGTTACAAAATTATTAATAATTAGGATATTGTACCTAGATTTGACGCTTCCTAAGAAAATACCATCAATGATGAAACTTGTCTGCATCTTTTGTCGTATAATAGTAGTAATCGTAATTTCATTTCTAGGAGAGAATTTTTTATGAGATCCGTCTTAACGTTTTTATTTCGCAGTTTGATTTCAGTGATAATAGTTGGAATCATCTGGCCGACCGCTTATTTTGGATTTGAGCAATCATTCTTGAACTCCTCTTTGTTAGCAATACTTGGGGGTGGATTAGCCAATTTCATTTTAAAAAAGCGCGGACAGAATAAACTTTTAAAAGAAAATCAATTAACAAAAAAAGAGTATCAGTATATTGCTCAAAATGTTAAAGAGGCAAACCAAAAGATCAAGCGTCTTAATAAAGTGCTACTTAGCATTCGCTCTTTTCGTGCAGCGAAACTACTGGGCAACCTGCAACGACTTGTTAAACAGATTTATCAAATTGTAAAAAAGGAACCAAAGCGTTTTTATCAAGCAGAACGATTTTTCTTCTATCATTTAGATTCTGTTGTTGAATTATCGGAACGCTACGTATTTTTGTCACGCCAAAATATTAAAGATTTAGAGGTTCGAAAGTCGCTTTCGGAAACAGAAGAAACATTGGAAAAACTAGTGAAATCACTGAATGAAGACTTACTTACCGTCCTTTCAAACGATATTGAGTTATTAAATATGGAACTTGATGTTGCACGGCAAACCCATGACCTGCAAAATGGATTTATGGAACAAACGCAAAATCAAAACCTAATCCAAGAGCCACCACAATCAATTAAAATTAATTTTACAGACCAAGCCCGTCGGGAAAAAAATAAGGTACCGGACGAAAGGAGATAAAAAATATGAGTAACGAAATAAAAGCTTCAAACGAGACGAACAATGCTCTAGACGATCTGCTGGCAAACCCATTTGGTGAAATTGAAACCGAGCCTGTTGTCACCCAATTTAAAGAAGATAGACCGAGGCGAATGATTGATTCATTGCCTGAAGTCTACCGCCAAAAAGCAATGGAATTAGCTACGCAAATTAATCCTAAGGACCAGCAGACCATCATCCAATTCGGAACAGCTGCGCAAACAAAGCTTTCCAACTTTTCACATTCAATGCTTGAGCACGTTCAGAAAAAAGATACTGGTCCAATTGGCGACATTTTAAAGGAGCTTATGCAAAAGCTTGAACAGGTCAATCCAGAGGAATTAAGCGGTGAAAAGAAAAATATATTTAAGCGGATTTTCAATAAGGTATCAACCTCAGTCAATGAAATTTTGTCAAAGTATCAAAAAATTGGGTCCCAAATTGATAAAATCGGGGTAAAACTTGATCATCAAAAAAATATTCTACTAACTGATAATAAGATGCTTGATGAACTGTTTCAAAAAAACAAGGAATACTTTGATGGCCTAAATATTTATATTGCAGCTGGTGAACTAAAATTAGAAGAGCTTCATGCAAAGGATATACCCGCATTAAAGCAGAAAGCCGAACAATCGGACGACCAAATGGTTTATCAGGATTTAAATGACTTAGTCCAGTTTGCAGACAGACTTGAAAAACGCCTGCATGACTTGAAGCTAAGCCGTCAAATTACAATTCAAAGCGCACCGCAAATCCGGATGATTCAAAATATGAATCAAGCGCTAGTGGAAAAAATTCAATCATCGATTTTAACAGCCATACCATTATGGAAAAATCAAATTACGATTGCCTTAACACTTTATAGACAAAAGCGCGCAGTAGAAGCACAAAAGCAAGTGAGCAAAACGACAAATGAACTTTTACTTAAAAATGCGGAAATGCTAAAAACAAACAGTATTGAGACCGCGATCGAAAACGAACGCGGCCTGGTCGATATTGAAACGTTGAAAAAAACACAGGAAAATTTAATTACAACCTTACAAGAAACCATCCGCATTCAGCATGAAGGACGAATGAAACGCCAACAAGCTGAACAGGAATTAATCAAAATGGAAGATGAGATGAAACAAACGCTATTAAGTTTGAAATAGTGGTATAACTTTTTTACTTAGATAAAAAATAAGCTAAGTGTTAGTCACTAACACAAAACTTCAATGTGGAGGGATCTATATTGAATATTCTAATTAGCTTATTTTTAACCATCCTTTTCTTTGGTTATCGAATGGTAAACCTGCTTAATCATGTATCGTTAAAGTTACGGGAATTAGGAAGAATGCCATCTGTTACGTAAACTCGGAGTATTCGTTTAAGTAGACCTTTCCCAAACATAAAACACATGACCTTTATTTTATAATAGTCATGTGTTTTTTAATTTACCCCACTTGTCACAGGATACGAAATCATGGTAAAATTCATTTAGATAATTATCTAAATATCTAATCAATAAAAAGAGGCGATCTCAATGAATGAATCATTCAAGGCATTGTCTGACCCGACGCGGCGAAAAATTCTACGCCTTCTTAGGGAAAAGGATATGACTGCAGGCGAAATTGCGGATCAATTCAATATGACTAAACCAAGCATTTCCCACCACCTCAATCAGTTAAAACAAGCAAAACTTGTGATTGATGAACGAAAAGGCCAGCACATCATCTATTCACTAAATACTTCAGTAGTTCAAGAAATGGTTGGCTGGTTTTTGGATATTCTAGAAAAAGAGGAGGAAACCAACAATGAGCACTAGTAAAATGAAATGGAATAAATATGACTTTTTCATTTTAATTATTATTCTAATTCCAATTGGGTTACTAGTAACGTTTTATAATAAACTCCCTAATGAATTAGCCACTCATTTTGGAATAAGCGGTGAACCGAACGGCTACCAAGGGAAGATTACCTTCTTACTGTTCAACATCTTTTTACTCATTGGCGTTCCATTATTAATGAAGGTAACTCGCTACATCGATCCCCAAAAAAGAAATTATGATAAATTTGAACCAACTTATGATATTTTTCGCTTAATTTTTTCTACTTTTCTAAGTGTTATGATGATAACATTACTATTTTATAATCTTGGGCATTCCGTTAATATTCAAATGATTATATTAATTTGTATAGGAATTCTCTTTATGTTTCTTGGCAATTATATGTCACGTATTCGATTTAACTTTACGATAGGAATTCGAACACCTTGGACGTTGGCAAATGAAGAAGTTTGGCGCCGAACACATCGTCTTGGCGGACCACTTTGGTTAACTGGTGGATTGCTTGTTGTAATTTTGGCGTTTTTACCCGGAAATATAGCCTTTGTTTACATGATGATCGTTTTAGCCATTATTACAATAATACCAATGGTTTATTCTTATTTTCTTTTTAAGAAATTGGATCATCAACAATAAAGAGTACTGACTAAAAATACCTGCTTTAAACTATTCTCGTCACATGATGTCAAAACACTATCAGCATTTGCATTTTTTTAAGTTATTTACAATATTCAATGAAATAAGGGAGCTGACGTAGTTACAGCTCCCCCTTTTTAATATATTCAAATAAAAACGACTGCCCTTTTCGATAAAATCTTGGGTCGTACAAGCCTAAATAGTTCTCATCATCGACAATGACGACAAACGGAGCCCACTGATAAAGGGTTTTAGCTTCTGGACGTTTTTCAAAAAGCAGGTCTAAATCAGCCCCTTCATTAGATTTTAAATGATAAAGAATTTGGTCCTCTTTTATAAAACTAGTATCAATGATATCAACGATTTCTTCACTTTTGCCAATGACGGTGAAGTTAAAAGGGACAAAACCGGCAGAAAGTGCGACTTCTTCATACTTCCCATCATACTGACTATAAATATAAAAACCATATACTGATTGGATGATGACATGGATACCCATTGCAAGCCATGCCAGTCGAAATATTTTTTGAGTCGGCAATGTCGATCGTTTAGAAATGACAAAAGCCGCCAGGATAATAATCCAAAGTACAAAATCAACAATAGGAATCGTTCCAAACGTGATCCTAGTGTTAGAAAAGGGTTCTAAATAGCCGGTCCCCCATGCATTGAACAAATCGCTTGTATCATGGATAAGAACAGCCAGCCACGAAATATAAAATAGCCGCCTATCTTTTACGCGAAAGAAGATCCACATTAGGAAGAAAAATGTGAACGCCCATAAAGGTGTTAAAAATACCGAATGGGTAATTCCGCGGTGCCACATTTGATATAAGCCTTCTGTATCCCAAACCCTAGAAACGATATCGATATCTGGAATTTGACTGGCGCCGATGGTTGATACTAACAGAGCGCGGTTATAACGTTTCGTTTCTTTTTCATTTTTGAAGGCGCCATATAGGGAGAGACCAAATAATGTGTGGGTGATCGTGTCCATTTTTATCCCCCTATAATTTTTTTGTCATGTTGTACCAAGTAACGCCTCCATGCCCAGATTCTGAAAGCCCCCGATTCATATAGCCCATCTTTTCGTAAAAAGGAACAAATTTTTCTTTACAGGTGAGCGTCACAGTTTTACGGTTCTTCGCTTTTGCTTCATTTTCAAGATGTGTCAGCAGCACTGATGAGATTCCCCGTTTTTGATATTGCGGAGTTACTGCCAAGCCTAGCACACTTTGATGACCACCTAGTTTTGGATTTTCCTTACTTTCACTAAATAGATCATCTGTTATGAACTCATTTTCAATGACCGGACCGTTGACAATTCCAACAATTTTCCCGTTCTCATCTTCCGCTACAAAAAAACTATCAGGAGTATATTGAATACGTTTGATAAAGGCTTCTTTCGTAGCAGCCTCTGTTTTAATAAAACAAAGATTTTCGATGTCTACTACATCCTGTAGATCATCCATTTTTGCGTTTCGTATTTTGAACATACTATTTCTCCCCTCTTGATTTCACCGGTTCATTAATTCACTCTTCTTACCAATGGTTTTCCTGCTTCTACCAATGCTTTTGTACCTACCAGGAAAACCATTCGCTTGCGTCATTTATCCACATCCATTATTTTGATTACTTATTTATTCCAACTAAGATTTCTAAATCAACGGTGATTTCTGCGGAAGCCTGATTGCGGAAGGCATTTATCCGATCTTGGTCCCCAGACCAAGCAAGCGGTGTCATCCCCACTAAATTGTAAAGTTCTTCTTTAGTAAGTATTTTTGTATAATTAAGTTTAATATTATGTATTACCTTAAAATGTTCTTTAAAAAGGGATATTGTATCATCATTTTTGTAATCTTTTTTCTCAGTACTTTCAAAAAGTGCCTCTCGAATTTCTTTTAAGTAGTTGGGACCTGGCACCACTTTTATGACGAGACCATCCTGAACTAACATTCGCTTGAATTCCTTGTAATTTGATGGCGATAAAATATTGAGAATAACATAAAATGAGTGATCGGCCAACGGGGATTTTGCTAAGTCTCCAACAAGCCAAATCGGATTTTCGTACCTTTTAGCCGCTGCAACAATCCCTTCTTTTGCTATATCAAGACCAACCCCAGTAATCGCCTCGATCTCACATCCATCTATTATTCGTTGTAAGTGTGACCCTTCTCCGCACCCTAAATCAACGATCAAACATGGATTTATAGACGTATCCATACTATTTTTAATAACGTTGGATATTGACTTATGCATCTCATCATATAATTCACTGCCATTAATTATTTTGTGTCTTGCTTCAAAAAGCTCTTTGCTGTAATGGCTATTTGACTGCTGAGTCATCAAATTGAGATATCCTTGTTTTGCAAAATCAAAAGTGTGATTGTTGGTGCAAATTAAACTTTTATGTTCAACCACTCTCATCTCACTTTCGCAAAGTGGGCATTTAAAGGCCAATATATTTTTGCTAACACGTCTCGCACTATTTATTTTTTTTGACATTATAAATGGACTTCCTTTCAAACCTCCTAAAAGTTAAAAAATCACAGGTGATTTGCCTGTGATACACAGCTACCTCATTATATTATTTATCAGAAAAAGCCAAAGAAAACAATGTAAAAATCTCAAAGGAGCTTAGAACCCTTTTGTATCCGCTTTTTCGTAATGCTGATCACTGCGCCTACTATTAGCCGGATAATGAATAATCCATATTTTATACTTTTATCACAATAAAGTTAATTAACATATGGAATATTTACCAGTATAATAGGCTTATAGTCTGAAAGATGGATTTTATTACTAATAGGAGAGATGAATATGTTCGATAAGCTAAAACCAAGAGTCAATATTGATAAGTTCCTTCAATATGGAACTGATATTGAAGTTAAGGGACGATTTAAAGATACGTTAGCCTATAATCATTTCACAACCGAGGATCAAGCAAGGCTAAAGGAAATCGTATCATTATTAGAATCAAGCACAAATGAAATGGTCAGAATTTTTGAAACATATTTAAAAGAGTTAAAAGCTGAAGGAATTGAAAGGATTTCAACAGCATCCATTGAACGCTATATTAACATTTTTTTCTATGAGGAACGGAACGAAGAATACGTTGATCAGATTATTTCCTTTTTTGAGGAACTTCGAACACATCATTATAACATCGGCAAGCTTGTCGTTGCATTCAATCAGTTTAATTTTTATTTAATTACCAACCTATTGGCTAAGAAGGGGCAAAATCCTCATAAATGCCTACAGTTATTAGAAGTACTTCAACGAGCCATTAACATAGATCAGCAAATATTGATTGAAGTTTTCACTGAAAAAGTAGTGGAGCAGGTTTCTGAAGGCATTGCCCAGTTAATGGATAAAAATGCAGAAATTATGTTCATTAAAGGATTAATTCAAAGCTTAGAAGAACAAAATCACGAGATACAGAATGCGTCAGCCGCAACTGAAGAAATTTCTGCTTCGATTGCCGACGTTGCAAGATCTGCAACACATGTTTCTGAAAAAACAGCCCTTGCTGTTAATAAGGCTGAAAATGGAAGGCATGTCATAAGTAATGCTTTAGACGAAATCGTCCATACCCGTGATACATTTGAGAACATTGTAAAAAATTTCTCACAATTAAAAGTATATGTCTCCACTATTGAAGACATTGTTGGTTTAATTAACGGGATTGCCGACCAAACAAATTTGCTGGCACTAAATGCTTCAATTGAAGCTGCACGAGCCGGCGAACATGGAAAAGGCTTTGCTGTTGTTGCGAATGAAGTCAGGAAGTTAGCTGAAAATACAGTTTCTTCCGTGAAGCAAGTAAATCATAATGTTCAAAATTTGCGTGCCTTCTCTACTGAAGTGTCAGACTCTATCAATTCTACTTCCGTTGTTATTGAAAAAGCTACCACGGAAGCTCAGGAAGCCTTACCTTTATTATCAGAGATTGTTGAAATCGTTGAAGAAATTAATGAAAATACGAACAGCATAGCGGCAGTATGTGAGGAACAGGCAGCTGCGACTGATGACATTTCAAACCGTATGGCCTCGATTTCCAACTTGTCTGAAGATGTACGAGAATTGGGAAGAAACACGGGATCTGCTGTTTACACACTAAGTCAGACAATCGATTCATTCAGACAAAATATGATTAATAATAATAATATCCTTTTATCTACAAAGGCATTATTAAGCCTATCCAAAACAGATCATATATTATGGAAGTGGCGTATCTATAATATGTTCTTGGGGCTGGAAACAATCGATCCAAATGAAGTAACATCCCACAATCATTGTCGATTAGGCAAATGGTATTTTCATGAAAATACCAAGGAGCGTTGCAGACACTTTTCCAGCTATCAAAAGTTAAATGAACCACACCGCCATGTCCATGAGTGTGCCAGGAAAGCAGCCGAAGCCTATTTAGCTAAAGATATGGTACAAGCAGAAGAACACTTATCCAATCTAGAAGAAGCCTCCAAAGAAGTCCTACAACGTATTAATGAGCTTTTAAACGATTTAGAGTATGAAAAACAACTAAGGCAAAGTAAATAAAAGTAAGTACGTGATAATATATAATCTAAATTACTTCTTTGTAGTCAGATAGCAGATTGAGGACAAAAATCTCAATCTGCTATTTTGTTGGTTTTTTACAGTAAAACAAAAGTCAACAGTGAAAGAGCTACAGATGTAATCAACATCGCTACAAAAGGGCGCATTGCTTTTGTTTTGACGTCCGCAAGACTAATATTTAATCCCAGCCCAACCATTGCCGTTGTTAATATAAAAGTTGTAGCTGTAGCAACTCCGCTCATAAATGAATCTGTCACAGGTAAGTATGTACCAAGAACATAGCTTCCAAAAAAGCTCATTGCAATAAATCCAAAGAGAAACCATGGAATATCAACTTTCCCGTTCGATTCCGAATGATTTTTTCGTTTCATCCAATAGACAAGAATAAAGCATAATGGAATGAGTAAGAACACCCTTCCCAGTTTAGCTAGTAAACCGATAGCCAAAGCATCTTGTCCACCGGGAGCTGCGGCTAGTGCAACATGGGCAAGCTCATGAAGACTAATGCCAGACCAGATGCCGTATTTTTCTGCCGTCACATCTAAAATAGGCAATAACAGTGTATAGCAAATCGAAAAAACAGTTCCGACTAAGGCAATGATCCCAACGCTAGTTGCCGTATCCTCATCCTTCGCTTTAATAATCGGTGCAACTGCTGCAATCGCCGCCGCTCCACATACTCCCGTTCCTACTCCTAATAAAAGAGAGATCGAAGTGTCCGCCTTCAACCATTTAGCCAGTAAAAGCGTTACAGTAATTGCAAAAATAATTGTTCCCGCATCCCAAGCAAGCAATCCTAGCCCTTCATGAAAAATAACATCCATATTTAATTTCAATCCGTACAAAATAATCGCAAAACGCAATAATTTCTTGGAAGCAAATTGGATTCCGGTGCGGAAAGTATCTGGATAACCCCAAATTTGTCGATATACAACAGCCAAAATAATAGCACAGGCCATTGGCCCAATCTGTTTAAATCCCGGAATCAAAGCCAGACCATACCCCAATAATGCAATTAAAAACGTGAACCCAATACCCTTATACATTTAAACACCCCTAACCTTAAACCAATTGCGACTTAGTTATTTTATTTTAATATAATTCCGATTTTTTCGCCTTAAAAATACAATAAAAAGTATTTAAATTGGGCAAAGTAACCTTATTATACTCTAGGATTTTCCAATAGAAGTGAAAAGAGGATTTTTATGTTTTTCAAAAATGATAATTCAGAAAAGGTATTCAATCAGATTAATGAAAAACTATCCCCATCAATTGATATTGTAAAAAAGGATGTAGAATCAAAAGGAAAAAAGCTCTCTATTCTATATTACAAAAGCTTAGTTGATGAAATGAATATTCAAACTATAGTCATCAAGCCCTTTTTTGAAATAGAGCAATTAAGTGAATTTTCAAACCATCTTCAATCAAATCCAAAAACGAAGAACTTTCAGGATGAAGCTGATGCCTTGCAGGAATTATTATCAGGTCGTATTTTATTACTCCTGGAACATTTTTTGTTTCTAATTGATTTTAAAAAAGATGTTGATGATACGCTGTCGGAATCATCTGTCGAAACGACGATACAAGGGCCTCATCTGGCATTAAGCAACAATCTGGCAATAAATATTACGCTAATTCGGGAACGATACCCGCAAACATCTTTAAAAGTAAAAAATACAGTTGTAGGGTCCGTTTCAAGAACAAAAGTTGCAATACTTTATGATGAGCAAACAGTAAATAAGGATGTATTAATAAAGGCCCAAAAAATGCTTAATGAATTAAATGTAGATCTATTTCAATCAGGAGAGCAATTAAATGATCTGATAACAAGACGAAACCGGTCTTTATTTCCCACTATAATGATGACTGAAAGACCAGATCGAGTTGTCTATAATATAGCTCAAGGGAAGATCGTACTAATCGTATCTGGTTCACCTTTTGCGATTATTATTCCAACGGTTTTTTATGACTTTATGACATCAATGGCGGAAGTGTATCAGCCCTTTTGGACTAGTCGATTTTTACTTTCACTACGGTATATTGGATTACTATTTACGATCACATTGCCGGCATTTTATGTTGCGGTTACATCTTATAGCCCGGAACTTTTTCGAGTACAGCTCGCATTATCAATCGCTGGGAGCAGGGCAAACGTACCCTATCCTTCCTATTTAGAAGTATTATTTATGTTATTGATGATGGAATTATTAACCGAGGCTAGTATTCGCTTACCAAAAACAATCGGCCAAACCGCTACTACCGTAGGTGGTTTAATTTTAGGTCAAGCTGCCACTGACGCAAGTCTTGTTAGTAACATCATGATTATTATAGTCTCTGCCGTTGCTATTTCTAATTTTGTCATTCCTATTAGTACGTTGAGTTTTTCCTTTAGATTGACGAAATACATTCTATTGTTCATTGCAATCTTTTTTGGACTGGTGGGGATCGTAATCGGTATATTTGTATTAATTGCTTATCTAGTTAATCTTGATAGCTTTGGTCAACCTTATCTAAAACTATTTTTGGCAAAGCCTTCCGAGTCAAAGAAAATGTTTAAGACTTGAAGGGAGTTCTCATTTAATTGAACCGTTACTTTTTTTACACAGTATTGTTAAACATGTTAATTAATGTCATCATTTTTGTTCCTGAAATTTTATTGGATCAGCGTTTTGAAGGAGCTGTTATGTCCATCCTCTTGGCCATTCCAATTGGGATGACTTTAACGGTTTTATTTGTTAATTGCATTTCAAATTTCCCGCAACAAGGGCTTCCGGAAATATTAGATATTCTAAAAACAAAGTGGATTAAAAAGCTCATTCTATTTTTATTTAGCTTGATTTGGTTTTCTGCTGGAGCTATTACGCTTATAGCCAGTATTAATATTACACAAGTATTCATGAACCCAGAAGCCCTAACTTTCCCATTATATTTGATTTTTGTTGCGGCAATCTCATTCGCGATTCAACTAAAATCTGATAAAGTCCTATTTCTATTGGAAATAATATTGATCTTAAATCTTCCACTCCTTGCTTTTGTTTTTTTTAAGACAATGGGAAGCGAGTATTTCAGTTGGGATGCGATGTTAGAGGTAAGTACATATATTAATGAGGCACCCACCTGGAGTGCTGTAGCATCAGCCACTTATATTTTTTCTGGGTACTTAAACCTTGTAATTTTTAATCGATTATTTCCAGAAAAAATTACTAAAAAATGGTTTGTAGTAATATTTGTTTTCAGTATTATTAATTTACTAACAACCTTTTTTATTCCCATTGCTTTTCATGGTGCTGATGGTGTTAGTGACTATACTTATCCATGGATTACTACAGCTGATTCTTTACGAATTGATTATGGTCCGATCGAAAGAGTTATTTTTTTATTTTTAATGTTATATCTTTCCCTTTCTTTATTAAGTGTTACCATTCATTGGCATGTTGCTTTATACCTTGCTAAAGGTGCTTTTCCAGCGAAAACAGAAAAGAAAACAAAGTGGATTACATGGGGCATCATTGCCTTATTAGTCATTGCAGGCGGGTATTTAGTGAATATTTTAGAGAGTAGATTACTTAACACCTTTACAAGGTACTGGATGAATGTCCGGATATTATTTGAAATTGGAGTTCTAATTTTATTGTTTTTTTTAAGTAGGTGGAAACGGAAATGAGGCGTTACTTTAAAGGTTTGTTGCTTTTATCATTACTCGTTCTTCTTGTTTTAATCAGTAGTGGATGTGGCTTTAAAGATATTGATAAACGTTTTTTTGTTGTAGGGATCGGAATTGACTCAATTAAAAACGAAGAAGAACAATATTTAGTGAGCCTTAAACTTGCAATCCCTGCTTCCGATTTAAGCACGGGCAAAAACGAATTTATCATTGTTTCGGAGAAAGCTAAAACAATAACCGAGGCTGTTAGAATAATTAAATCAAAAGTAGATAAAGAGCTGGAATTCAGCCATGCAAAGATTATTATTTATGGTGAGGAGTTAATTAAGAATGACATGCCAGGACACCTAGTTTATTGGTTTATTCGCAGAAGAGATATTCAACAAATTGCTTATATGAGCATTGGGAAGCCAACAGCTTTGGACGTTTTGAAGGTGAAACCGAAGTCGGAACGGCTGCCATCCAATGCAATGTTCCTGGCATTTGGCAAAACTGGAACGGAAACACCCTATACCATTACCGCACCACTTTTTGAATTTCAACGAAGGATAATAGAAAGAGGACAAGATCCCTATTTACCAATTATTGAAGCCGATAAGGACCTTCTGGAAATTAACAAGTTAGGTATTATGGATAAACGAAAATTAATACATACACTGTCACCGGATGAAACGGAACTATTTAACTTACTTACTGGTAATGTCCCCAAATTCGAGCTCAAGGTCTCAAAAGATGACCTCTATTTTTTAATATTCGGTAAAAAAGTGAATTCGAAATATATAATACATACACCTACTGGAAATAAACCGTATATCACAGTTCAAATAGACATCAATGGTACCATGGAAGAAGCGCTATTTAATATTTCTATGAAGGATATTCCTAAATACGAAAAAGCGGCTAAGGAAGATTTAGAAAATAGGATCAAGGACTTTTTGGTATCCCTTCAAAAAGCAAATCTTGACCCTATCGGCTTTGGACTTCGATATCGCTCAAGACATTTTAATAACAAAACAGAATGGGAAATGTGGCAGTCGATTTACCCTGAAATCGAGTTTAGAGTAAAAGCGAACGTAAAGATAGAAGGTGTGGGCATCATTGAGTAAATATTTCACCTGACAGCAAGGGTATGAAATCCAGATCCAGTTGATTTCATACCCTTTTTCTTTTGGTTGTATGGCTAGATGCGATGCTGCATATAAATACTTGGCTTTGTAATTGCTTGTAATTTTTCATATTGCTCTAATGTGATTTGATTTTTTATTGTTTCTTGCACATTTTCTCTGAGCTGCTCGATACTACTTGCACCTGGAATAATTGTCGCAACTGTTTCATTAAACAATGGGTACCGTAATGCAATATTATTAACCGTTTGCGGTGGAATCAACAAGTCTTGTATTTCCCCGTTAATAGCTACAATTTCATCATAAGAATAATCAAGATACCCTTTTTCGAAAACTTGTGCAGTGGTCTTGTCCTTTATTTTTTCTGTTAATAACCCTTTAGCTAATGGGCCACGGGCAATAATGCTAACTTGCTTTTCTTTAAGGAGTGGAAAAAGTTCTTCAGGTCTGCGGTCAAGTAAGCTATACTGCATCATTACACTGACAATATTTGATTTTTTTACAAATTCATTTATAACATTCGGCCGAATCGATGAAATTCCATAGTGACGGATAAGACCTTCTTTTTTTAAATCCTCAAAAGCCGCTATCGTTTCATCAATCGGATCCTCGATTGTACCCCCATGTAGTTGATACAAATCGACATAATCCGTCTGAAGCCGGCGCAAGCTTTCTTTTACCTCAGCTTTTATGTAATTAGCCGATGGATCCCAAATCCAACTGTCTTTATTCTCGTTCCAGCGATTACCAACCTTCGTAGCAACAATGACCTCACCACGACGACCTTTAATCGCTTTACCAACAATTTCTTCGTTAATTCCGAAATCATAAAGATCCGCCGTATCAAGGAAATTCACACCTGTATGTAACGCCTCATGAATAATTCGAATACCTTTTTCTACATCTGTACCAAGAGACATGCAGCCAAGACCAATTTCGCTTATATATAGGTCTGAAGTTCCTAATTGGTTTTTCTTCATTATTGGACCCCCTGCTTCTATTAGATTTTTGAAACTATTAATTGGAAGTTTGTTACATCTCTATTTTATCGTATGGCCAGCCGATTGTCTTATTTTTTTAAAAGTAATTATCATTTTTATTTATTCATACTTTTGGTTACAATAGAAATTGAAATGCCTATGCAAATATTTACTTAGGAGTGAAATAATGGCCTTAAATGTTTATATGATTTTCAATGGAGAATGTCGACAAGCAGTAGAATTTTATGGACAGGTTTTTGGTTCTGAAGCAAGAATCATGTCATTCGGAGATGCACCCCCTAATCCTGAGTTTCCTATGCCTGAGGAAGCAAAAAACCTTGTTATGCATGCTGAACTTATGATATCAGGTTCAAGAGTTATGTTCTCGGATTCTTTCCCTGGGCGTCCTTATGTAAAAGGGAACAACATTGAGCTAGCCATAGTTAGCACGGATATGGATGAGGTCAAATCAATCTTCAATCAGCTAAAAGAAGGCGGCAAAGTAGAAATGGAGTTGCAGGAAACATTCTGGAGCAAATGCTACGGCAAGCTAACAGATAAATTTGGTGTTGAATGGCAAGTCAGCCATGACGATGGCTCTGCCCATCAGGGAAAATAGTAAAATAAAAAAGGATAAGGAGCTTTCGTTTAAAAAGTTCTTTATCCTTTATTTTATATTTACTGCAAGCCACGATTTACAACCTGGATACCGCCTGACGCTGAAATCACACTCCCGGTGATAAAGTCCGAGTTATCTTCGCATAAAAAGCGGATAATCCGCCCGATATCCTCTCCGGTACCGGAACGTCCGACAGGTGTATGATTATCTTTAATTAATCTAGCTGTTTCAATATCTGCTTCCTTCATTTCTCCAATAATATCACCAGGACAAACCATATTGGCTGTAATCCCGTATTCAGCCTCTTCAAAGGCGATTGTTTTAGTTAATGATACAAGCCCAGCCTTGGCTGCAGCGAATGCAGACCGATAAATCCAGCCAGGTGTGTGCTCTGCATCTTGGAAACCATAGGTTATAATTCTGCCAAACTTCTGTTTTCTCATAATCGGAATGGTTAGCTTCAAAAAATGAAAGACCGCATTTAAATTGCCATTAATGATCTCATACCATTCTTTTTCATCATAATCAACGAGCTTTTTCCGTTCAAAAATATAGGGACCTGCATTGTTGACCAGATAATCAATTCTGCCAAAGCGTTTCATAGCTTGTTCAATTATATTCGCAATGTCCTCTTTCTTGGTCACATCACCCTGAACGAATTGTAGCTTTTCTTGATAAGGCTCCCATTCGGTCATTAATTGAGACACCCGAGTAACATCGCTTCGATAATTGATCGTAACGGAGCAACCCATTTCCAGAAATTGTTCCGTAACCTTTTTCCCAAGCCCTTTCGACCCTGCCGTTATTACTGCATGCCTCAATAAATTCACCTGCCTATTTTTTCGAATCGTGTCAATTCATCTTACTTCCATTGAAATATTACCTGTTTAATAATGATAAAAACTCAATACGTGCATCAGACTGATTAGCAAACATCCCTCTCACAGCTGTCGTTGTTGTCGATGAATTAGATTTTTTAATTCCCCTGCCACACATACACATATGTTTTGCTTCTACTACAACCATCACACCTTGAGGATGTAGCACTTCTTCAATCGCATCTGCAATTTGATTCGTTAGTCTTTCCTGTACTTGAAACCGTCTAGCATACCCTTCTACCATACGGCCAATTTTCGATAATCCTGTTATTTTTTCACTTGGCACATAACCCACATGGGCAACTCCAAAAAACGGCGCAAAATGATGCTCACACATTGAATAAAATTCAATATCCCGTACAAGGACTAATTCCTGATGATCCACTGCAAAAATCTTCTCTAAATGCTCTTTCGGATCTTCTCGATAGCCTTCTGTGTACTCTAGAAAAGCTTTTAGGACACGAACCGGCGTCTCATGAAGCCCATCTCGAGTAGGATCGTCTCCGCATAATTTTATTAATTCCTTCAATGAGTTCATTACATTTTGCGCTTGAGCGAGCTTTATTTCTTGATCAGGATCGTTTTTAAATATTTCAAGTACCTTTTCAGATATTAAATTACTTTCCGCAATAGACATAAATTTACTCTCCTCTGCCATTTCAATAAAACAAAGATGTTATTTAAAGTGAATTTTTAATAAACAATATAATATAAAAAATAGCCTATTACCTTCAAGTAAGTCAATTAATTTGATTCTTATTTTGAAATCAATATGATTATTGGTTTATAGATAAGCATTACAATTTACTAAGAATTATTTTTCTATACATGCCATTCATCATAACGGGCGTATCTACTTCTATTTTTAAATAGTCATTATTCATACTATATAACTCTTCAAAATTTAGCCCAATATCGGTACCTAATACTTTAATAATGGGTCTTAGCAGCTTTTGGGAGATTGATTGCTTTCGGGTTTCTCCACTAAATTTATCAAAGATAACAACTACCCCACCAGGTTTAACGACTCTACCAATCTCTTTTAAACATTTATCTGCATCCGACACTACTGAAATAATTAGACTTGCGACAGCGACGTCAAATGTATTATTCTCAAAGTCCATGTTCTGAGCATCCATTTCTTGGAACTTAATAGGAGAATTTTCGAATTTTGCTCTAGCTTTATCTAGCATATCGCGGGAAAAGTCAATAGCAGTTATATCTAGGTCTAATTGATCTTCTATTAACTCCAAATCTGCTCCTGTTCCAACCCCAACAAACAAAATTTTTTGTTCATTGGTGAAGTGTGTATTAGCGAAAACCTTTTTCCGTGCTCGTAGAAATGCACCTGAATTAAAAATCCGATCATAAATAGGCGACCAAATTTTATATATTACTTTGTTCCAAGAATTATTCATAATTCTCACCTCTAGACCTCTAGGATTATACTTCTGCAAAATAAAAACGATGCCTGATGAAGCACCGTTCAATACATTCTATCTTTTTAAATAACATATTATTCCATAAAATGGAAGTATTTATAATTGCTATTTCTTATTGACCTCAGGAGAATGAACCTCTCCCATAAACAAAATAATTCCTGACTCGTTATCCAGAATGACAAAAAAGAACGGGTGATTGACATTCATTATTTTCATCACGGGGCTCGCTGTCTCTTCTATTTTCACAGATGTTGCAGCAGCAGCTTCCGTTCCTTTTTCATTAACTTCAATATAGCTTTTATGAAGAACTTCATCGATGCAAACCCCACCATTTTCTACCATTCGGCTAAAATCAGCGTTACCAGAAAAAGCCGATGGCATTCCCAAATTGATCAGTGAATCATTCAGATTAGTAGAGTAATCCATTTTAAATTTTGGAAGGGTGATAGATACCTCCTGTTTATTAAACTGATTTATCCGGTTGACCCATTGATCATATGTTAGCTGTTGGTAAAAATCATCCAAAGAGGCCCCTTCTTTGGGCAGTATCACAATCATGCTTAATTCATTATCTTTATAAGGGAGATCTATTACTTGTACTAGCTCATCTTCAAAATATTTAAATTCATTCGTTTGCCTCATAAATGGTAGCTTTTGGGGCTGGTCTGTTGATACATAAAATGTATCTTCAAACGTTTGTTTTTCGTCAAATGAATGATCCCATTCTCCATAAAAATAAATAGCATTGATCAAATAGGCTACAGTATTAGATTCAATATTTTCTATCATTTTTTCAATCTTGCCGTTTGTTTTCTGTTTAACCCATTGATTTATTTCATCAGTTGTCTTCGGATCTGAAAAATCCATTTCAGAGACCTTCGCCAAATAATAATCCTCTGTTTTCTTTACAAAATCCTCTAAAAAAGGAGAGCCTTCTTTTAACCATAAAGAATTGGCAATATTCAATGTCGCTTCGTAATTCCGTTCGTATGTCCGACTTAAGAAAGATGCATAAGCACGGTTAATATCTGACGGTTCATAATCACTCACTTGTAATACCTTAGCCAACTCCTTTTGAGTATCGCTTGCTGCACCATTAAAGGTCATTGATAAAGCAGAATGAATGCTAAATGGGGAGAAAAATGTATTTTGCTCCTCTTTATTTTTGATTAGCTCGTCTAGTAATTTAAAGGCGAAACGGTTATTTGCTTCCGTAATCATTTTATAATCATCTTTCCCAAATTTTGCTGAACCAAAGTCTGGTGAACTAGATGAACCGCAGCCTGTAAGAAAAAGAATAAGGGATAGTATTAAATAAAAGCCTTTCATTGAATGGTCGTCCTCCTTTGTATCAATGTATCTCTTAAATTGATTTACAAATTAGACGATAAGATTTGAGAAAGGTTCCATGATTTTTATGTATAGTTTCATAATAGTTGGTCATTGTCCGTAGTCAAATCGACATTGACCTCTGTTTGGTGAGGATAAACGCAAATTATCTACCACCAAATCACTGCTCAATTGTTGCGCCAATTTTATCCAATAAATCAACCTTTTAATCGCTCTATAAAATCAGTTAATTTATCAAGTGAGGTCAGATTTTCATTACACTTTTGACTATCACTGCAAATATAATTTCCACGTTTTGTGAACGTCCCTTGCTCCTTCCCTTTTATTTCAGCTAGAAACATGCCTACTTCCCCTAGACCATTGCAAAGTGAGCAAATTCCTTTTTGATTTGCTTGTGTAAAAGAACCATAAATCCCGCTCAACTTATTATCATGGCTTGATACAATATATTTTTTACTAGTACTGTTACCAAACCAACTTAAATATACAATATCCCTTAAATCCATCTTATCTAAAGGTGGAACCGATAATTTTTTGACCTTCGGGAACAATTTTCGAACTGCCTGTTCCGATACGTTAAAAGGTATAACATATTGTTTTAATTGTGCTAAAAATTTTTCAGCCATTTCTTTATCATGAATCTCAACGACAGGCTGAATTAATTGTTTTTGTTCATCATTCATATTTATAAACATCGCTAAAATATTTTCTAATACCATATCCTCTATAGCTTTTATTACATCCGGATCTTTTGCAGTTGAATGTCCGTTGACTAGTTTTCTTGCCTGCACCCTTATGAAATTGTACTGATCTGTACGAATAAATGGTTTCATTTTCATCACTCCAAATACTAAATTACTTTACTATTATAGTGAAAATTCACTCTTACTAAAATGTAAAAGATGATTTAGAATTGTTGTTTACATAAGGAAAAGCACTGACATCCCATAAGAAAATGTCAGTGCTTTGTTTGATTTCACCCATTATTTAGTTGAATAAACGATTTTTTTAATAGATTCCGTAGAAAGAAAATATTCATCTGCCAATTCAGCAATTGACATTCCGTTTCTAAAGTCATGCTTAATGCGGTCATTTCTTTCAGCAATCAATTGACGCGCACCGGAACGTGTCCCCCACTTCTGGTGGCTACCTTCAGGTTTCGGAATATAGATCGTTTCACCTTGAACATACTTTTGAATTTCTTTTATTAATTCTTGCGGTAATACCGCAGTTGCTTTTACATAATTCATTCCGCCAGCTCCCTTATTTAATCTAAATAAAATAAGGTGCAAAGCCTTGATCAGAAATGGTCGTAAAAGCCCATCAGGCGATATTCATTAAACTCTACTCATGCAAAGTATCGCCTTTCCGATACCAGGCTTTGCATGAGGAGCTGCACTCAATGGCAATTTCAAACTTATTGCCATATGATCACCTCCTAAAATTACATAAAAATTCCTATTTAATGATAAATTATCAAATCCGCGATTCAAATGCAATCAAGAAAAAGCTCTTTATTTCAACTTCAACTTAGCCAAAGCATCTGCTAAAGCTGTATTAATTGGTTCTTCCTGCTTATTTTGCTTTTTCATGTAATTAGCGACATCTTTTTTCGATACTTTTGAATTCTGATTTTGCTTTCTTCTTTCATTGAATGTAGAAAGCTTTTCACGGTGACCGCAGCTGCATACAAATATTTGACCTTCACCTTGTCCACGCAGCTCCAGTCTTTTATGACAGTTAGGGCATCTCGCATTCGTTACTTTACTGATATTTTTGCGGTGCCCGCATTCACGATCCTGACAGACGAGCATCTTCCCTTTTTTGCCGTTCACTTCAAGCATAAGCTTGCCGCATTCAGGACATTTTGTTCCCGTCATATTATCGTGTTTAAATTTTTCCTTACTATTTTTTATTTCGTGTACAACAGATTTGGCGTAGTTTTTCATGTCATTGATAAATACATTTTTCGAAAGCTTCCCTTTTGCAATCAATTCGAGCTTTTGCTCCCATTCGGCGGTCAAGGCCGGCGATTTTAATTCCTCTGGGACTAGCTCAAGCAGTTGTTTTCCTTTTGATGTGATAAATATTTCCTTGCCTTTTTTCTCGATTAAAAACGTATTAAACAGTTTTTCAATAATATCAGCTCTCGTAGCAACGGTTCCAAGTCCACCCGTTTCACCAATTGTTCTAATTAAATCCTTACTCTCACCCGCCATATATTTTGCCGGATTTTCCATTGCTGACAGCAATGATGCTTCGTTGAAGCGTGTAGGCGGTTTTGTTTCACCTTTTGTTTGGATAACCCCAGAAATAGTCAATGCATCACCATTTGCAACAGACGGAAGAAGCTGATCCTTCACCTCATTAACACCATCTTCTTCATCATCAAAACGATTTTCATAAACTTCCTTCCAGCCCGACGAGAGAACCCTCTTCCCCTTTGCAACAAATGTTTCACCTGCGATGTCGGCTTTAATCGTAGTTTGCTCATATTCAAAAGCTGGATAAAGAACAGCTAAAAAGCGTTTTACAACTAAATTATAAATTTTCCGTTCTTTATCTGTGAATTTATTCAAAAATACGGTTTCCTCTGTTGGAATAATCGCATGATGATCCGATACTTTGCTGTCATTGACAAAGGAGCTATTTCCTTTAATCGGCTTTTGCAAAAGTTTATGCGCCAATTGTTTATAAGGACCAACTCCACAAGCTTTAACTCTCTCCTTTAAAGTGTCGACGATATCGGATGACAAATACCGTGAATCTGTTCTTGGGTAGGTTAAAACCTTGTGCTGTTCATAGAGTTTTTGCATGATTTGCAGTGTTTCTTTTGCAGAATATCCAAATGCTTTGTTAGCATCCCGCTGCAGCTCTGTTAGATCATAGAGCTGTGGAGCAAAGCTTTTTTTCGCTTTCTTATCCACATCAATAATCTTTGCTTGCTTATTTTTGACTTTTGATAATATTTCATCTGCCTTTTCTTTTGCAAATGTTTTTGTATCATTACTTATACGTTCATGCCAAGTCAGAACAATCTTCTCATTTGTCTGGGCTTGAATGCCATAATACGGTTTCGCTTTAAACTGACGTATCTCTTCTTCCCTTTTGGCAATGATGGCAAGTGTTGGCGTTTGGACCCGTCCGCATGATAATTGTGCATTGAATTTACATGTTAATGCCCTTGTGGCATTTAATCCCACATACCAATCTGCTTCAGATCTGGCAACGGCTGAATGATATAGAGGATCAAATTCCTTGCCATTCTTTAGCCTTTGAAAGCCTTCCTTTATTGCTTTATCGGTAACCGAAGAAATCCATAATCGTTTCGTTGGCTTGTTCACCCTTGCTTTATCAAGAATCCACTGCGCGACAAGCTGGCCTTCACGACCGGCATCAGTTGCAATTACTATATCCCCAACATCAGAACGAAGTAATTGGCTCTTAACAGCATGGAACTGCTTACTTGTCTGTTTTATTACAACAAGCTTCAAATCCTTTGGAACCATCGGTAAATCTTCTAACTTCCACGTCTTATACTTATCATCATAGCTTTCAGGATCTGCTAATGTAACCAAATGCCCCAATGCCCATGTCACAATATATTGATCACCTTCTAAAAAACCATTTCCTTTTTTCTGACAGTTTAGCACTCGTGCAATATCACGGGCTACAGATGGTTTTTCAGCTAAAACTACAGTTTTTTTCATCGTAACATCCTTCCACTTTTTCATGTCCTTTCAATTGTACCATTTACAGCCTATTTTTTATAAAATAAACGCTCTTCCTATGTCGGTCTGTATTGCTGTACATATTATGGATTATCTAATAAAAGAGGGGGTGTAATAAATGAGTGGCGTTGGATGTGGATATGGAGCAGGATTTGCTTTAATCGTTGTCCTGTTTATCCTTTTAATTATTGTTGGTGCTTCTTGGATGGGAGGCGGATTTTATTAATTAATTAGAAAAACACGACTTGCCGCCAATAATGGTGGCAAGTCCCACGAGGGGATGACCTAAAGGCCCTCGATATCCTTTCTATACTATCTACAAATTAATCTAAATTCTGATAGTACATTGAAAGGAGCCTATTTCAAAACGGATAGGTTCCTTTCCTTTATTGGTCTTTCCTTGATTTTTTTGCTGAAACAATTTCTTTGATCCATTCCGGAGGGTCGTCCTGATCCATTTGATTATACATATCTAACACATCCGAATCATCCAACCTTGATAAAATATCTCTAATATCATTATGGTCACCCATTATAGAACCAAACCCTTGATTTTGTTTTTTGTGGCTCGAAAAGTTACTCGGAAAATTATTTCCCATATTAAGGCAAGATGCCCCCTCGATGGAACCAATTTTAATCGATCCGATAACGAAGTTGGGTGATAAATACCCAGCCATCATGGATCCCTCCCCATACCGCATTCAGCATTTAACTAACTGTGTAATTTACTGGAGTGCCATTTACCTTCACGATGATATTGCTAATATCAGTTTGTTCTGGAACTTTTTTCTCCTGTTCTTCCTCGGTTTGCTCTTTTTTTGTTTGCTTCTTTTCTGGCTCGTTTTTCGGTTTTTGTTCAACCTTTGGTCCAAAATTATTCCCCATATTTAAAGCCCCGCTTAATTCCTTTATATCCAAGCTTTCTAGACTAAATGTCAGTTCCTTTAATATCGGATCATGTATATCCAAGTTTTGTATCGTAATATGATAAACTGTTGGTTGACTGGGCATCTCCTGCAGCCTTTTTTCAATTGCACCTATTTTTTCTACAATATCTTGGAGAATGTTGCTTTTTTCCCCATTCATTAACATCATTCCTTTTTCGGAAAAAGTTACATGTCCTTGTTAATTGTTGGTGGTATGATTGCTTTCTAAAAAACGAACTGGTATTTCATGCTGAGGATCATTTTGCTCATCGCTGTAAACAGGAATCACAATCTTTAACAAACCATTTATATAGGAAGCTGCTAATTTCTCTATCATACAATCCTCTGGAAGCCTTATTTTTCGTTTAAATGGACCAGTAAACCTTTCATCCTTAATCAATTCTTGACCATCCACGATATAAGGCCTTTTAATTTCTCCTGCAATAACAAGCAACCGCCCTTGCATACGAATGGAGAGGTCTTCCTCTGATTGGATTCCGGGCAATTCTCCAACAATGGTCATCTCTTTTTCCGTTCGAATGATATCAATTCGCGGATTTACTAATGGGAGAAAATCATTAATTACATCCCAAAACTCTTCGCCTAAAAATTCACTGGCTTCACCTAGGGAACTCATTATCTTCTTTTTGTTCAAATCAATCCCTCCCAACCCTATCTTAAATATATATATTCAAATATGGACAATTTAAAACCTTCAAAGGTCCTTAAAATAACACAAAAGAAAACCACTTCATCTCACTGAAGAAATGGAAGTGGCGATCATTTTAGTACTATTTTCGGTAAAATCTGCAAGTAAACAAGGATTGGAGTTTCATATATTGATAGAGCATACGTGCATGTCTTGCTTCTTCTGTCCTTAGGTTGATTTGCCTCTCGAGTCGTCGCATAAATTCACGGTCACACTCACATGGATTTCTATCCCTGCGATAACATAGATCGTGCGCCCTACACGCTGCATCAACAGCATTTATTGGAGCACCAGGACCACTGCATCCGGGACCACACCAGTTATAACCCGGAAAAATACAAAACCTTAAGCCACTTTTTCTTTTTTGCAGCAAAAAAACACCCCCTCCTTCCTACCTATTAAATGCTATATAAATACGATATTCATTGCGGTAAAAGCTTGTCTAAACCACTGCCTATGAATCCGATATTTCTAATGTGGAAAGTTTTAGAAATTTGTCGAAAACAGGGCAAAACTATAATACAAAAGGGAAATAGTTTAGTGTAAAATAGAGTTGGTAAAAAAAGCTAAGAAGGTGAGTACATGCAGCTGTTTTCATGGATCGTAGTTTCATTCCTACTGCTCTTATTAGGGGCATGCCAAGAACCTGCTAATCCCGCCCAAACAGTAGCAAGAGAAAATAACGATAATTTAACTACAATAAAAGTAATTGCTGAATCACCAGGGGCTGTTGTGTTTTTTAAAATGAACGAAAAAGAAATTGCTGAGAAATTTGGTGTTCGATTAGAATACAATTATCCGGAAAGGCTCACAGATAACTTGGAGAATTTTTTGTTTGCAACGAAAGAAGACTATGATATTTACTCCATATTCCCGGTAAAACTTCCTCTTTATGTTGAAAGGGATATGCTGCTGCCATTAGAAGAATATATCACGGATGAATTCGCAGACGATTTAATGCCCTTTTATCAAAAACTATATATGGAGTATGGCGATCATACCTACGGAATGGCTTATGATGGGGATGCCCATCTATTGTTTTATCGAAAGGATATTTTTGATAAATACAATGCGGAATATAAACAAAAATACGGAGTTGATTTAGCACCACCGAAAACTTGGGAAGAGTATGATAAAATTGCGCAATTTTTAACGAGGGATGAAGACGGCGACGGGAAAATTGACTTCTATGGTACGGCTATATTAAATGGCGGTGGAATGGGCTACATTTGGTTTGCTGAACGCTTCTTATCTATGGGTGGGTCCTACTTTGACAGCAATATGAAGCCGGCCATTAATAGTGAAATTGGCGTCAAAGCTCTGCAGGATCTTGTTACTTTACAAAATAGTCATGCAGTTCCCGAAGGGTCTATGTACGACTGGGTCGATTTAAATAATGCCTTTCTCCAAGGTCATCTTGCTATGACGATTCAGTGGAGTGATACGGCAAGGTTCTCCTATGATAGTAAAACTTGGAATTCCAAAGTAGCAGATTTAGTTGATTGGACGCTTGTTCCAAGCGGAGGTCCAAATGCGCCTGCAGGTGGTTCCTGGATTGGCAGAGTGTTAGCGATCTCAAATAATAGTAAAGTACCAGATAAAGCTTGGCAGGTAATCAAATACTTGACGTCTAAGGATGTCAGTATTTATTCAATTAATTCCTATGAAACTATTAATGATCCCTATCGATACAGTCATTTTTCAATTAATGAAAAAGGTCCATTCCCAAGTGTTGATGTAAGTAGGCATTTCTTTTCAACCCTGGAGGAGAGCTTAATCAATACGAATGCCGAATTGATGATTCCAGGTAGCTGGGACTATATGCAAAGCATTGATCGGAATATGCGCCTAGCATTAATAAACAAACTTACTCCGGAAGAAGCATTACAACAAACAGCAGATGAATGGGAACAGATTACTGAGAAATACGGAAGAGAGACACAAAAGGAATACTATCAAAAATGGTTGGCTAGTATTGAAGAAGTAAAAGAAATAACGAAAATACAGAAAAAATAGGCTGACTTCAAAAAAGTCAGCCTTTTCCATCGGATTTTGTAACTTCAAACACATCAAGGAAAAACACAAACACTGGAATACCAATAATTAATCCCCAAACACCAAAGAAATGCTCTGAGAAAATTAACACAATAAACGTATAAAAAATTGGTAAATCAGTCTTGGAACTCATAAGCTTTGGATTTAATATATAGGCTTCAATTCCATGAATAATGGCAATCATAATTAAAACATAGACAACTTTGATTAGCCCTCCAATTGTGTAGGCAATCATACACAACGGTACCAAGGAAATGATGACACCGGCAACCGGTATTAAGCCAAGGAAGAAAATCATGATGGCCAACCCGAATAATTGTGGGAAACCCATGAAGGACAGGGCTATAATCGATAGCATACAGTTGACAACAGCAATAATAAACTGTGCTTCCAATACCTTTCCAAAAGTGCGAATAAACTTTCCTCCGAAAAACTCAATTTCATTATAAAATGGGGCAAGCTTACTGTATTTCATTTTTTTCGTAAAAGTAACTAAACGCGGTTTCTCTAATAAATAAAACAAACTTAACAGTAAAGCTAGGAAAATCTGAAGTGCTAAATGGCTAATTCCTGAAAAAGACCTCATTGCAAATGCAAGACCTTGCTCAAAATACTGAGAAATTTCATTTTTACCTAAGAAGCTAAAGATATAATTTAATATGATGTTATCCTGTGGCTGCTGGTAGAAGGTCTTTACCTGCCTTATTAGTGCGGTAATTTCATACGTAATAATCGGCAAATATTTTACAATACCCCAGGTTAATAAACCAACAATCGCTGTATAACTGACTAAAACTATCAATTTCCAATTAATCGGAACCTTGCTTGAAACAATGGTCACAAGACGGTCCATCAAAAATGAAAATATAAACGTCAGCAATATGAAGTTAATCATACTTTTCATGCTGAATAAAATAAGGACAATAAGCGCAAAAATAAATATCCTTTTTAAACTTTTGTTTTGAAACCATTTTGTGAGTTCATCCATTGACCTTTCCCCTTTGTATAAGAAGCTCATTGTAATATCAATGTTGTAATATCAATATAATATAATTCTATATTATAATTAATTGCTGCATATTGAAAGCCATTATAATTGTAAAAATGATGATTTTAAAAGAAAAACACCTATCATTGATAGATGTTTGACATAAATGCATATATTACAGTGTTTATTGTTGTTTTTGAATAGTTACCTTAGCCCCATCTTTTAGCAGTGATTGTCCTTTTACAACAACTACATCATTCTCATTGATTCCGTCTAAGATTACAATTTGTTCACTTGTTTCTTCTCCAGTTTGTACCTCTACTTTTGTTGCTTTATCATTTTCAATTTTATAGACATAAGTCTTGCCTTCTTCTTCAAAAATTGCTTCTCTTGAAAGAATAAGACTTTCCTTTAGTTGGCCATCAATACCTTGGAAAACAACATTTACGACCATGTCTGATTTCCATTGTTCGTTCGCATTTGGAATTTCAATTTCAAACGGATAAGCCTTCAATTGTTGATCCATAACAGGACTTAAGGCTGTAACTTTCGCATCAATTGTTTTATCCACTGCCGGAACTTCAACTTTAACTACCGCCCCAACTTTGATCGATGTTACATCGCTTTCTGAAAGGCTGCCCTTAACAACGATAGGATTTATATTAACAATTGTAACTACACCTTGTGAAGGTCCAGCCATTTGACCAGAAGCCCCGTTAACACTTGAGATAATACCACTAATTGGTGCTTTAACCGTTGCATTAGCCAGTTGATAACGAGCATTTTCTAAATTTACCTTTGCTTGCTCAACAGATGCACTAGCAACCTGTATAGCCGATTTTTGTTCCGCATAATGTACAGATTTTTGTGCATTTTCTTGTGAGATTTTTGCGTTATTAAGAGCGATCTCCGCGTTTTTGAATGCTATTTCTTTTTGTTCTAATTCTACAGAAGCAACAGCACCTGCATCATAAAGCTGTTTAGTACGTTCTAAATTAAGCTTTGCATCATCATATGCTTGTTGGGCTTGTGTAATTCCAGAATCTGACTGAACAAGACCACTTTTAGCTTGGTCAAGGCCTTGGCTTGAACTAACTTCCGCTTGTTTTAAGTTTGCTTGTGCCACCTTAAGGGCTGCTTCAGATTGCTTAACTGTATTTTGTAGGTCCTCAGGAT
This sequence comes from Schinkia azotoformans, assembly GCF_035811335.1. Taxonomy (NCBI): domain Bacteria; kingdom Bacillati; phylum Bacillota; class Bacilli; order Caryophanales; family Bacillaceae; genus Schinkia; species Schinkia azotoformans. The sequence continues at coordinate 67,641 of NZ_JARSMD010000013.1, read as the reverse complement.
CTAAAGTGAACAGAACATCACCTTTATTGACCTTTTGACCTAATTTAACATTGATTGTTTTAATTTTTCCGTTCACTTTAGGGGCAATAGCAGCCGTTTCTTTAGGTTCAAATTTACCTGCAATACCAGCTTGGGCATCCAATACACCTTTTTTCACAGTTTCTACTTGAACAGGTACTGCCCCTGCTTCCTCTTTATTAGTTGTTGCTGGCTGTTTAGGAGCACAACCAGCAACTGTTAAAATTAAAAGTAATGAAAATAGTAGTAACTTTATTTTTTTATGCATCATATATTCTCTCCCTCTATTCTTGAGCCTGTACGGATTGTGCGACAGCCTTTATTTTCTTAGCTCGTTTTTCAGCTTTTCTACGTTTTCTCTTAGCGCCAATATCATCAAACCAACAGTAAACGACTGGGATTAGAACAAGTGTGATTAACGTTGAAAAGCTTAATCCAAATGCAACTACAATTGCCATCGGTGCCTGTGTTTCGTTACCAGATCCACCGCCAAATGCTAAAGGAAGAATTGCTAAAATCGTTGCAAGTGTTGTCATTAAGATTGGACGAAGACGAATTGGTCCTGCTTTTAACACCGCTTCATCACGATCCATACCATCTTTTCTTAGATGAATCACATAATCTATTAAAACAATGGCATTATTAACAACAATACCTATTAATAAAATGTAACCAATAAGTGCCATTATACTCATTGACTGAGCGGTAACCAACAGTCCTATTACAACACCAATAAAAGTTGGTGGAATAGAGAACATGATAACAAACGGCGTAAACAATGATTCAAATTGTCCAGCCATTACCATGTACACTAAAACGATTGCGAGTAACATAGCCAATCCTAATTGGGCGAAAGACTCCATCATTTCTTGACTTTGTCCACCGTAATCAACAGAATAGCCATCAGGGAGATTTATGTTGCTGATGCGATCTTGAACCGCTTTGGAAGCTGTTGCTATGTCACTTCCCATAACATCCCCGGTGATTTGAACCTCTCTCGTTTGGTTTGTACGAGTAATCGTTTGAGGTACGTCCACTTTCTTAATATCCGCAACTGAAGAAAGTGCAATGGTTCCACCTTGTGGAGTTGTAATCCTGATTTTATCTAAATAAGTTTTATCTTCTTTTAAGTAAGAAGGCATTACAAGCTTAACATCAATTTCATCATCACCTGTGCGGAATTGTGTAACTTTTTGTCCAGCAAAGGAAATACGAACAGCTGAAAGAACCTGATTGGTTGTTAAACCATATTGGCTTGCACGTTTCTGGTCAATAACAATTTGAAATTCTTTCTTCGTTGCATCTAAAGAAGTTTTCACGTTATACGTACCATCAACCTGCTCAATTTCACCCGCGATAATGTCAGCAATATCACGTAAGACATGTAAATCATCACCACGTAAATTTATCTGAATTGCAGAGCCGCCCATTCCAGAAGATGAAGATACCTCTGAGACAGTGATCTTGGCATCCGGCAAGAAATCAAGCTGTTTACGAACTTCATTGGCAATCTCTTCAGTAGAACGATCTCGCTTATCTAAATCTACTAATTTCAAGTTAACGTTAGCAATATTAGAAGATGATGAAGCAAAGACTGCTCCGCCCCCACCATTAGAGCCAATTGAAGTATAGATATGCTCTAATTCAGGTACTTTTTTTACTACTTCCTCTATCTGTGTTACTGTTTTTTCTGTTTCTTCTAAAATCGTTCCAGTCGGCATCTCAACAGATATGCTAACTTGGCCTTCATCTGTTTTTGGTATAAATTCCATACCAACCAACGGGAACAGTGCAATTGATCCTACAAGAATTGCGATTGTCGCAAGTAGAACTGTTTTACGCTTACCAAGTGCCCATTTAAGGAAACGTCCATACACTTTCGCTACTTTCTCAAAACCAATATTAAACCACATCACTGGGTTAAATCCTTTGTACGTTCCTGCTGTATAAATTTCCTCATTAGGAACTTCATTTAACCAGCGTGAACTTAGCATTGGAACAAGCATAAGGGATACTACTAATGCTGCTATATGGGAAAAAATAACGGTTAAAGCTAAAGGTCCAAATATTTCAGCGGCAATACCTTCAACGAAAACAATCGGTAAAAATACAACAATCTGAGCTAAAGCAGATGCCATTACAGCATTACCAACCTGCTTCGAACCTTCAAGGGCTGCTTCAAGCATTCCCATCCCTTCTTGCCTTTTTCGGAAAATATTTTCCATGATTACGACCGCAAAGTCGACCAGTGATCCCAGACCTAGTAATAAACCACTTAGAGAGATCAAGTTAATCGTCTCTCCAGAAAAATACATGAGAGAGAAGGTTGCAATAACTGAAATTGGAATTACAATAGACACAACTAATGTGGAACGTGCACTATTTAGGAAGAAATATAAAATAAATACAGCAAAAATTAATCCTAATAAAGCATGCTCAGCAACTGTTTTAATTGAATCTTTAATATAAACAGATGTATCCATAATCATCGAAAGCTCGACACCCTTAGGTAATTGTGCTTTGATGCTTTCTAACTCTTTATGAACCGCATCAGCAACCTCAACGGTATTACCGCCGGTCGCCTTTGTAATCGTTAGACCGAGACTAGGCTCACCGTTATAATAACTAAGCTGCGTAATGTCTTCAACAGTGTCCTCAACCTTAGCAATATTCTTTAAAGCAATACTGCCGCCAGCAATTGAAATCGGTGTTTCACCAATTTCCTTTATGTTGCTGTACTCCCCTTGAACCCTAATTTGGAGCTTTTCATCGCCTTCTCGAACCTCACCAGCCGAACCGGAAAGATTAGTTGCACTTAGAGCCCCACGAATTTGATCGAAGGTGATTCCATACATTTCAAGTTTATTAGGGTCAGCTGTAATTTTAATCACACGGTCACGACCGCCATTAATACCAACAGATGCTACACCATCAATACGTTCAAGGTTTGTTTTGATAAGATTATCAGCAATTGATTTTAATTCTCCGACATTCTCATGTCCAGAAAGAGCAAGTGTCATAACTGGTTCACTGTTAGGGTCGAACTTAAGAATTTTCGGAGAGCCTGCAGAATCAGGCAGCATTCCTTCTATAATACCAACTTTATCCCGCATATCTAATGTTGCTTGGTCAATATCTGTTCCCCAATTAAACATGATCACTACTAAAGAAGAGCCGGAAACAGAACTAGACTGTATCGTATCAACATTAGCAATAGAAGCTAATGATTCTTCTATCGGTTTTGTTACCAGCTTTTCTACTTCCTCCGGTGTTCCACCATCAACAGTTGTGGCAACAACAGCAACAGGAAGATTCATTTCTGGCATTAAATCAACAGCCATTTTTGGAAATGAAATAAATCCAAAGATAAGCATGGCGATAATAACCATCAAAACCGTTACAGGTCTTTTGATGGATAAATGAGATAAATTCATGAGGTTCACCCTTTTCTACAAGTATAATCTATGAAACTTTTAAATCTTTTAAATGACCGTTTGGTCATGACAATCTATTTTAACCATTTTTTAAGAAATCCACAAGGTCTGAATGCTCAAGGAAATACTCACCACTGTTCCTTAAAGCTTTTACTAAATTATCCATACGGTTGATAATATATTTTGTTAGTTTAATAGTATCAAATTGTTTTTTATCCAAAATGATATATTCCAAATATTCCCGTAAAATGCCATTCATCATCGTTGCTAAATCTAATACAAATGGTTCTATCTCCTTTCCATATACAGCACGGAAACAATTAGACAACCACTGAATCCGATAGGATCGAATCGAAAATAAGAAATCATTAATCTCTTCATTAACAGGTACAGCATACTCCCGGATATGCATTTCAATAAAATCGCGATGTTTCACACATTCATCTAACTGATAATGAATTTGCCTCCAAAAAACTTCTTTAGGTGTTAAAGATGGATCGTTAGCAATCTTTTCTACCTCTGCCATGATCATACCTGAATAATATTTCAGAACTGAAAGCATAACATCATCTTTCGATTCAAAATAATTATAAAGAGTTCCCTTCGCAATTCCGCAGGCATCAGCTATTTCCTGAATTGATGTAGAATGATAGCCTTTTGCTGCAAAGAGCTTTATCGCATTTTCGATAATCGTTGTTTTTTTATCGATCATTTGTACCATCCTTAAATCACATTTTATTTAAGTTTATCCGTTAATGACCGATTGGTCAATCTTTCAGTATTCAATTTTATATAACAAAAAATAGAAGGATTACCTCTCTTTTGAGATATCCCTTCTATCGCATAGTCACAATATTAATTTTGAAATCTTTTCGTTTTTTTCTAGCCTTTGAATGTATTCATATGTTTCTGGAGCTTTCAACTGTACTTCTATATTTGTATCTTCATTTAGATAATACATCGCAAAGACCTCTGCAAAGTATTCTTCAGGATAAGAATTAAAATATGGATCATCCGGAAATATAACCGGAACCTCTTCCTTCCAAATTTCTAAAAATTCATCATTATTACGAAGTCCTTTATAGACGGTACGCTCAACTGAATGAGCTATTTCATGTAATTCAAGGTTAATGGATCCATGCCCGTTTCCCGGTTCGCTGGCCCCAATTTTTGCAGCAGCAATATAAGTTCCACCTGCACCTGGCACTTGATCCCATGTTTTATGGCTGCTCCAGCCTCTTGGTGATATTCCCTTTAAATCAGCGAAATACGGTTCATCCGTTAACTTTCCTGAGAACAACTTAATTTTAACATTATTTACAACTAAATCGTGTAAAATCGTTGGATGAATATGTCCCAGACGTGAAACCATACCTGCCACTTCTTGATGGTTATAGTCATTTTCTAGAGGAACCATAACCAACTGTTCCAACAAATCCTTAACTTTCTCGTCTTCCATATCAATATTCAATTGATGATGATTCTCCGCTTCCTCTAAAGTTAAGCCTGTAATATCACCTTTAGCTAATGTCAATGCCGGCAAAAAACAAAGTAAAAATAAACAGGTACCAAATAGCCTTCTCATGTAGTTATGTATCCCTCACATTTTCAGAACTAATTAAATAATCTAAATATTCTTAACTTAGTATACTACAATGTATAAAAAATATAAAAGAAAAATGATCAAAAAGTTGTCAAATTTGCAAAACAAGTTAAGAATTTATTAAAGACATAAAATTTAAATAAAAAAAATTCACAGACTAACTTTCTAGTCTGTGAATTCGTTTACAATTTTCAATTAGTTTTGCAAAAAATTTTCACTTAAGCCATTGTTGCCCCACGTTGATCAAGTTCTTGGATTAATTTTCTGTACTCAACAAATGAAAGTTTCCCTTGAATATAACCCCTTTTTAAAAAATCTAGTAAATCATTAGCACTTGCTGGTTTATGTTCCTTTTCTTCCACGAATTTTTGAATCAAACCCTCTAATGTCAAGCGCATCTCCCCCTGTTAATAATGTACTTATATAATATCATCCTCGATAGGGTATGCTTATTTTTTAGAATTTTTAAACTTCCGACAAAATTTGTAGTATTTTTACAAAATAATATTAATAAACCATTAACAGTGACAAATATCGTTTTGGTACTACATTATATGTGTTAAAAATAATAATTTTTTGTCAAAAACTTTTGTACCAGGGCATGATTTAATTTCTTTTATTTTATTATTTTATTATTCTAGTAACCTTTACCATACGGTCCTTCCAATAGTAAGTTGTGTTAGAGTAATCCACACCTTTTGAAGAAGATGAATGCAAAATTGTATTGGGGTCAACAAATAAACCTGCATGATCAATCGTGCCATCAAAATTTGTATCATATGATACGATATCGCCTACTCTTGCTTGCGAAAAAGGAACTGACGTACCGGCATTAGCTTGTTCCTGGGATGTTCTTGGCAAATATATTCCATGTTCCTCGTATACTCTTTTTATAAATGAAGAACAATCGAATACATCTGCCCTAGTTGTGGAAGCTCCATAAAGATACCCTGCACCGATGTATTTCTTACCACTGTTTATGATATCTTGACCAGTTGTTTCCTGTACTGGCACGGTTTGAGAAGTTGATGGAACATTGATTACTTGTCCAATATACAAATTATTTGGATTCGTGATTTGCGCATTTATAGCAAGGATAGCTGTTATCGTAGTATTATATTTTTGAGAAATGATATAGATTGTATCACCGGCTTTAACAGTATATTTGGAGTTTGTTAGATCTTGAGATACTTTTAATACTTGCCCTGGATATATCATTGCGGATGTTAACCCGTTCCATTCTATTATTTGTGAAGCAGATGTATTATTGTCATACGCGATCTTCCATAAGACATCCCCACTTTTAACAGTGTACGTGGCTGCATCAGCCTGCGAAGCAAATAATAAAGTACCCGCCAATCCTGCTGTAATAATAAACTTTTTCATGATGTTTTTCTCTCCTTCGTATGTATTATTCTCGTTATTAAATTATGTTGATATACTAATAATTCGCATGCTTCTCATAAACTATGACCCTATAATAACAATTTTTCTGCCAAATTTTTTAGGTACTTCTTGGACTAGCTGCCAATATAGGGAACCAAAACCGATCATTTCCGGACTTTAAAAAAGCTCAATCAGCTATAACATTTGTTACATCACAGCTTGAAGGTTTTTGGAACAATTCCCCATTTGGTAAATTTACCAGTGCATAAATGTAAAAAAACCGACAAATTTCCATGTCGGTTTTTTAAATGTAACTTTTATTCTTTTTTACGCACTCATCCAATGCGGAGGAGTATTTTTATCCCAATAAATCGACCCCATATCATAATGAGTTAAAAACTCATCCTCGGCTGTATGGTAATGGAAGTTAAACCAATACCCTTCCTTTGGTGGATGGTCCCGTCTTACATGGAATCTTATTAAATCCTTACCTGTATTGCTATGGTAAACATGAAAAATCTTTTCGCCAAGTCCACTAGTTGGATTTTCTGAAATAACCAACTGACGAAGATCATCTTCAGGAACCCTTTCCGCAAGCCCAGCTATAGCCTCTTCAATTTTTGGCAGGATCACCTGTTTAAATTCGTCGCCAATAACATCACCAATCGTAGATCCAAATTTCATCATAGATTGTTGTTCAGCGTGAATCATTGAATAAGCTGTAAATGATGTGACTAAATCAGAGTGATTATCAATCGAAAACGCAAGACTTTGCCATGAATGATCACTTTTTTCTTCGGTTTCTATTTCCTCTAATGCTTCTATGTCATTAACAACTAATAAGCGATCATTTTGGTCAGATACATCACTATTTTCTTTTACATTTTTATCAATGTCGACTGATAGCTGCGGAACAACAGTTCCAAAAGTGAAAATGGTTACCAATACGACAAAAAGTTTTCTCATCCAGAGTTTCATGAGCTGGTCTCCCCAGTCTTTATTATTGATTATTTATTCAATATTTTCTCATGTTTCTGGTAAAAAAACTAGGAATAAGCCCTTTTGTAATAAAAATGTAACTAAAGACTTACATACTTTTTGGGAGTTGGTCGATTTTACCGTGCATATAACTCATGGCTTCAGTTAGTATTTCAATAGCAGCGAAGCTTTTTTGCCTTTGTGCATAGGCTTCTTGAACTAGTTCGAGCAAGTGTCTGTCATTTGCTTGTTGTACAATTTCAAGGACCATCTGCCCAAATTCATCAACCTCCATTCCATTTCTCAGCAGTGTTCTAAATTCCATAACCACTTCCGTTAATAATTGTAATCTTGTTAGTTCATCCATTGTAAAAATCTCCTTTAGAAAATACCACTGTTTTTAATTTTTTGCACTGCTTCTATTAATGTTTCTTCTGCTTGAACAAGAGCGATTCGAACATATCCTTCCCCCGATGGTCCGAATGCATTTCCCGGTGTGACAACAACACCTGCTTTTTCGATTAACTTAATAGCGAACTCTTTTGATGTATATCCTTTTGGAATCTCTGCCCACATGAACATCGTTGCCGGTGGTCGCTCCACATCCCAACCAATCGTACGGAGTCCATCAACCAGTGCGTCCCGTCTTGATTCATAACGCTTATTGTTTTCTTTTAAGAAAGAATCGCCGTTCACGAGGGCGACCGTTGCAGCCTTTTGGATTGGTGAAAAAACACCATAGTCCAAGTTAGATTTTAGTTTCGCTAATGCTCCAACAATCTGTTTGTTCCCAATCATGTAGCCGATTCGGCAACCGGCCATATTGTAGCTTTTAGAAAGGGAATTAAATTCAACCCCGACGTCAAAAGCCCCTTCTACCTCAAGAAAGCTAACAGGTTTTTGACCATCAAAAACAAGTTCAGAATAGGCAAAATCATGAATAACAACGATATCATATTTTTTAGCAAAAGCAACGGCCTTTTCAAAAAACGGCTTATTTGCCATTGCCGGTACCGGATTTCCAGGAAAATTTAAAATCATCATTTTCGCCTTTTCCGCGATTTTCTCTGGAATCGCATCTAAATCAGGTAAAAATCCATTTTCCTTTAAGAGGGGCATGGGGTAGGCAGCTGCTTTTGCCATTCGCACACCGTCAGCGTACGCGGTGTAGCCCGGATCTGGTACGAGAATAACATCCCCTTCGTCACATATAGTCATAGGGAGATGAAGAAGACCATCCTGGGAACCGCTCATTTGTACTATTTCAGTTTCAGGGTTAAAGGTAACTCCATAATGCTTCGAATAAAAGCTTAGGACTGCCTCATAAAATTCTTTTGTCCCTGTTAAAGTATAACCATATTGAGTGGGATCCTGAACATTCTTTACCAATGCATCAATAATAAATGGTGGTGGTGGAAGATCAGGACTGCCAATACTAAGGTCAATCATATGTATGCCTTGCGCAATTTTTTCTTTTTTGAATGCGGCTAATTCTGAAAATATACTAGTCTCAAAAGATTGCATTAATTTCGATGTCATAAAAGCCATAACTGTCTTAGCCCCCATTTCTTTGTTTGAAGAATATTTTACCACAATTAATGAGGGGGAGAGTGCAGTTCATTAAGAAAAAAAGGAACCAATGCCAACTTATTGGCATCAATTCCTATTAGTCCTTTAAGTCTTCCATTATAAGATACCGGATTTTTTTCGTTTTTTCCGACGTGAAGAGTCCATTTTATATTTCCCAGTTTCCTGCGTAGTCGTTCCTTGACCTTCCACATCTGCAGACCCAAGGCCGATTGTTGTTGGATCTGCTTTCGTTTCTCTTGGCATGTTCGAACCACCTCCCTAACGGTAAGGTGTCCAATTTAATTGTTAATCATCCGTTCCAATGACACCAAAATGAAATTTTGCAGTTTTTCGGCGGAAAACGGCAAAGCCAAATGTTTCAAACCTAGTACTTTTCCAATGGTCCTTCAATATAATCCGTTTATTTGCCACTCTTTTTGCTTCCACGATTGTTTCTTCAAGAATATCTGTGTAAAGAGCAATATTCCTCAAACCTTTTATTCCGTCCGATTCTTCTATTTTCATATTGAACATTGGATCAAAGTAGACAACATCAAACGAGTTATTTTTTTGTTCCTTTAAAAAGTCGAGATTATTTCGTTGTACAACTTCAATTCGACTCATTGCCAAATTCATTTCATCATTGCCACTTTCCCATGTCTTCAATCCATGTTGGAGTAAAAATGCAATAAAACGATTTCCTTCTATCCCGACGACACGCCCCGTCTTCCCAACAACACTGCTGGCAACAATGCTATCAGAGCCGAGTCCTAGTGTACAATCAAGAAAAGTCATTCCTTCCTTAAGCCCCGCTGCATAGACAAGGGGATCATCCTCCCCTCTTAATACTCTTTTCACACGAAACATCGCTGAATTTGGGTGAAAAAATATTGGCTCATGAGGATGATTCAATGGGTATATATCCAAACGGTTTTGGCCGACCACTAATACATCATCCTTCTCTTGTACCATTATTTCTTCTACCGATAATTTTCTTCTCGATATGTAAGGTATTTGCAATAGTGTGGCATATCGAATAGCTAATTGAACCATCTCATTGTTCGTTCTTCCTGCAGTTGTAATAATCATTTTAACCCCTTAATCTAAATTTTTACCTGTAAATTATAGAATAAATGTAATATAGTTAATAGGTATAGTAAAGCGTTAAAGAGGTGAATATTAGCGTCAATCTTACACCATGAAACATTATCTAAAAACATTTGCACTATTAATAGTTATTAGTTCACTGCCTATTATACTTTCTAATATATTTAATTTTCCATCTTTTAAAGCTCAGTCCGATGGTCTAAAAGGAAAAGAGGGTTCCCATTTTATTTCTTCCATTGAAAAAAAACAATTATCCCCCTCTTTTCCAGTAGATGAGCAAATTAATAAGGTTATTTATTTGACCTTTGATGATGGTCCCAACGGTTATACTCAAGATATTCTTAATATTCTTCAGTCAAAGAATGCCCATGCTACATTTTTTCTAATAAAAGGAAATATTGATAAGCACCCAACGCTTCTTAAAGAAATAATAAAAAAGGGCAATGCGGTTGGATGCCATAGTGTTTCTCATCGGGTAGATGTGTTTTATTCCAGTCCAAAGGTAGCCATCAATGAAATGAAGGTATGTCAGCGGGCTATTTACGATCAAACAAGGTTTCACACCCCATTAATTCGTGTCCCTTTTGGCAGTTTCCCTCATTTGACAAATGATATTAAAAACGGACTGGAGAATGAAAATTTTATTTATTGGGACTGGAACATTGATAGTGAGGATTGGACAAATAATAATCCCGGCCAAGTCTATACCAATATCGTTAAACAATTAAACTTGACCGAAAAGAAAGGCTATATTCCAACCGTTCTTCTTCATGATAAACAAGTAACTGTTGAAATGTTGCCGAAATTATTAGACTACCTTAACGAAAAAGGATATAAAATCAAATCCATTACAAATGCAAACAAGCCTGTACAATTTAATTTGCATACATCAGAACCAGCCTCGTGAATCGGGCTGTTTTTTTTTTTCGCATAATATCTTAACTGAATGGACAAATTTATGTAGACAGGAGGGGAAGATATGAATTCAAAAACGCGCTTAGCTCATAAGCTATTTATGAGCTCAGCCGTGGCAGCAGTTGCCGTCTCGATCCCAAATCTTCATGTTGAAGCATCATTCGAGAAAGCGGCTACTGAAAGCACTATTTTACGCTACGGACATGAAGGTCTTTCCGTCCGGATTTTACAGGAAAATTTAAGACAACTCGGGTACTACCCGTACGGAGTGGATGGGGTCTATGGAAACCACACTCAATCCGCTGTACAGAAATTCCAATTACATCACGGAATTAAGGTTGATGGGATTGCTGGGGCAAAGACTTTAGCAGCCCTAACCATACATACAGAGAACGTAAATGAAGATTCAGTTCCTGTCCAATCACTTAAAGACAGTCATTTACTTGACGGAACATTTCTTCAGCTTGCCTTAAATTTAATAGGAACTCCATACAAATGGGGTGGTACGACACCAAATGGTTTCGATTGCAGCGGCTTTATTAAATATGTATTTGCGAAAAAAGGGGTTACCATTCCTCGAACGATTAGTGAAATTTGGGATCAAAGTATAGAGGTCCAAAAACCAAGCATTGGTGACTTAGTTTTCTTTGAGACTTATAAACCGGGGCCTTCACATGCCGGTATTTATCTTGGGGGCGGTCGCTTTATTCACTCCGGCTCCACAAAGGGTGTCACAATTAGTCAGCTCAGTCAGAGTTATTGGAGTAAAAGATACTTGGGTTCTAAGAGAATTGCTCAATATGATTAGAAATTATGAAATTCGCTAAAATCTATGAGATTCTAGCGAATTTCTTTTAATTGGCTTATTAATACTTTATAGTCATCAATGGATGTTTCTCCGGTTGAGCCGTAATAAGCAGCCTGATAATCATTCAGTAATCTTAATAGTAAATCGGATAATTGATAGTTTTTATTATTGTACGAAAAAGTATTTTGATGAGTGGGAATAGAGCTAATTACTTTTTCCATGAATTCCTTTGATGTTTCCGTTCGTAATCGCAATATCCCATGTTTTCTTCCCCACTTTTGCACTTGATAAAAATACCAGAAGAGCGGTGATTTATAAAATCGCGGAAACTTCATGAACCATTTCTTTTTCAGATCTATTATTAGCTGTATGAACTTCCGTTTGAAATTCAACCACCACGGTTCTCTGTCAATGACCACATGATGTATCCTAAGTGATTTTGCTGGTTTTATTCGTATGCTATATTTAGCTATCAACCAGATGAATAAGAGAGTAGCAATACAGGCTATGCCTCCAAAAATCCACAGTAACGGCAATTTGATCAAGGTTTCTTCTTGAACCTGATCAGGGAGCTTCATCTCTCCATTCTCATTCATCGGAAGCGTTCCCTTCGTTTCACTTGTTGGAAAGAGACTTATAAGCCATGTGAGTCCCTTTAAAAGAGTGGAACCACCCCATTTAAGCGCTTCCCAACTATTCATCGTTATCGCTAATAACATTCCTCGAAGTGATGGAATTAAAAATAAAAAACTTAGTAATATTATAGTTGTGAAAATCGCCGTAATAACCCCCGTAAACCATGTTGAGTGACCTACTTTTCTAATCTCCATTGTTTCATCTATTTGTTCTTTTTCATTACTTTGTAAAGAAAAGACGATCCCCATTAAACTCAAAATGATTGCCGTTATGAAAAATGCATGGTACGCATCGGTTTGCATCCACTCATTTGCAGTGAAGCATATTGCAAATATGATATATAACAAGATATTACCTTCAAAATGGCGGACCATTTGCATACGTGTTGGTATTCGATTATTCAGGAAGGCACTGCGTAAAAATACAAAAGCGACAGCACTGCTAAGAACGATCCCCAAAAATAAGTGTCCTTCCGGAACGGCCATTTTCCAATTCTGAACAATAATAAATAATAGAATAATAGAATTGGTTAAAAATAAAATAGGAAAGCTCATTTTGCCCGCCATCGTTTTATTGAGAAAATATCCAACTACCCATGCAGCTATCCACCATTTAATATCTAAGTCCATTACTTGCTGCCATTCTAAACTAGTGTTTAGAACGATCACATAATACATCCATAATGCTTCACTAAATAATAATATAAATGATTGTGTAATAATTTTAAGCTGTCCCATCAAAATGACCCTTTCACCACTTGACTATCTGTTGTCATGAATACATCCATTTTTTTTGAAATATTCTTTAGTTTTTTAGAAAAGTCACTGTCGTTTAGATAATAAAAACTGACTAACGCAATTTCGTGTTTATGTCGTTTGTACCAGAGATAATGCTCATTCGTTATCGTTTCACAGAAAAAAATAAATGGATGGGATAATTTCCCTTCATATAACATTTTATCAAACATTGACATTCCCTTTTGACTAACTTGAGCAATAATTTCAGCAAGTTGGTCCAAAAATGATAAAAACCCTTTCATTGGTGGTACTGACTTTAACTTATATCCTTTATAATGACAACCATTACTTGAAAAACCTACGCTTACCCCCTGTTTTTGATAGGCAACTGCAATTGAAGCAATGACAGAAAGCACCCACTCAAAATCTTCACTCTTTTTTAACTCGTATTTTTCCTGCTTGAGTAGATTGTCCTGAAAAGCAGTATTATCGATGACAAAACCACTTACATCAAATAAAATAAACAGTTGTTCATTCACAACAGGCTGGTAAACATTTGTCAGCATTTTTCCTGTTCGTGCACTTGCTTTCCAATTGAATTTTCTCCACTCGTCGCCCGGCTCGTATTCTCTTATTCCGTTCACTAATAATGGGTCCTCAAGATACCCTCCCTGTTTTCCTTTAATCTGCCATTGGATAGAAGACCGAAAAGAGGGTACATGAACAGGAAGCAAACGAGGATAAATATAGAGCTTTTCTGGAAAGGAATGGACAATTCTTTTTTCCGTAAAACGAAAGCCATCACCCGACCTTAATCCTACTTGACCAATTTTGTACACTCCCCGCTTATTCCCTTTACCTTTGATGGTCCATTTTACTTGTTGGTACCATAACAGCCATAATAAACGAATCGTGTATAGATTCTGTTCGTGATCACCCCAGACAACCGCCTCCTTTTTGGGAAATTCCCATTCGAGCCAAACTAGCGGAAGCCACTTATCATTTTTAACGGAAGCCTCAATATGAAACTCTTCTCCTACAAACAGTCTTGTTTTATTTAACTCTATTTCCGGGTTAACATTTTTTAAAGACTTTTCTTTCCAAATTATCGTAATCAGACTAATGAAAATTAATAATGTACTGACCGCAATCAGCGGAAGGAAACTAAACCAGATTGCTGCTAATAAACAAATGAGCCAAAACCAGATCGCATATTTTTCAAACAAGATGCTTGTCTCTTTTAAAGGAAGTTCATTATCCTTGTTTTCACACCTATTTTGTTTTTGTTCACTCATAGTCAAACCACCTGTTCTTCAGGTACTTCCGTTTTCGAAATAATATCATTCAATATATCCTCTGAATGGGTGTCATTGAATCTCGCTTCCGGTTTTAATAAAAGGCGGTGATTCCAAACAGGCTGGACGATCTCTTTTACATCATCCGGAATCACATAATGACGTCCATTTAGTAACGCCCATGCTTTTACTGTTTTATAAAGCGCTTTACTTGCACGTGGGCTTACACCGATTGATAGTAAAGGATGATTACGTGTTTCGTGAGCCAAAATGGTAATATATTGAATAATGGATGGATGAATTTGTACCTCTTGCGTTTGTCTTTGCATCGCTTGAATTTCAGCTGGTTGAAAAATGCTATTAATTTGATCAAAAGGAATTTCATCCCCTACTTGCCCAAGCATTTGTTGTTCTTCCTCTATCGTTGGATATCCTAATTTTAATTTCATTAAGAACCGGTCTAGTTGGGCTTCAGGCAGTGGAAAAGTGCCTTCCATATCAACGGGATTTTGCGTTGCCAGGACAATGAATGGAGCGGTGAGGGAATAGGTCACACCTTCAATCGATACCTGCTTTTCCTCCATACATTCTAATAAACTGGATTGTGTCCGAGGTAATGCCCGGTTGATTTCATCTACTAATAATACATTTGTAAAAACAGGTCCCTTGCGCAAATAGAACTCATTCGTTTTCGGGTTAAAAATCGACGCACCTAATATATCAGACGGTAGTAAATCCGGTGTACATTGAATTCGTGAAAAGGCACAATCCAGCCCCTTTGAAAAAGCTTTAACTATCGTTGTCTTTCCTGTTCCGGGAAGGTCTTCCAATAACACATGTCCTTCAGTTAACAAAGCTGTTAATAGAAGCTTCATTTCCACTTTTCGTCCGATCACGCTTTTAGACAACTCTTTCCATAAATGCTCCAATGCTTCCTTTTGTATGGAAGGTAAGTGATTTGCGCTCATTTTTATAAAATCCCCCACTCTCTAATTTATAAAAACTCCTTATAATTAGGTTTTTAGTTCCTAAGTATAAGGAGAATTGTTAGTTAACATTTTATTTTTTCTTTGTTTATCCCTTAACCATTGTCTTCAGTACTTCATTTCGTTCCTGTTGCTCGGCTTCTGCTGCCAGATCATACTTTTTCAATAAATGAAAGACTTCATTTAACGTTTCCTGTGGCAGGTCTGTTTGAATAAAGCTTTCCATTTTTGGGTAAAGCTCGGTTGGCAAATACGCCTTTTGACTAACAAGCTTGCTTAATACATCCTCTTTCGTGTGGTTGATTTCACATGCCATAACGTAAAACTCCCTTCTAATTTTTGGTTTTGATTATCTATGCATTTTGTTTTTCAATTTGTTCAACTAGCTCCGATAGCTCTTCCCAACGCTCCATTATTTGTTCAAGCTCGGTTGTTAGGGATTGCTCTTTTTCATATAATGGTTGGACTTTCGCAAAATCGGAGCCACTACTTGCAATTTCTTGTTGGATGGTTGATATTTCCTCTTCCAACTGCATGATTTTGTCTTCAATGCCTTCCCATTCTTTTTGTTCTTTATAGCTTAGTTTTAATTTTTTCGGTTTGTTCGACTGTTCTGAAGTAGTGACAGCTTGAGCCTTTTCTTTGGCTTCTTCTTTTTTTAGTAATTCTTGCTTTTGCTTTTCTTCATCTAAATATTCACTATAAGACCCGTAGAAAATTCGAATACTTCCTTCCCCTTCAAACACAAACAGGATATCACTTGTTTTATCTAAAAAGAAACGGTCATGCGATACCGTTAAAACGACACCTGGGAATTCCTCTAAGTAGTCTTCCAAAATTGTCAATGTTTCAATATCAAGATCATTCGTTGGCTCATCTAGAATGATAACATTTGGCTCTGTCATTAAAATTTTCAATAAATAAAGGCGACGGCGTTCGCCCCCTGACAGCTTTTTAATGTACGTATATTGCATTGCAGGAGAAAACAAAAATCGCTCAAGCATTTGGGATGCTGTAATTTCCTTGCCGTCAATTGTTTTAATGATTTGAGCAGTCTCTTTAATATAATCAATGACCCGCTGTTCTTGATTCATCTCTTCATTTTCTTGGGTATAGTATGCGATTTTCACCGTTTGACCAACATCGATTGTACCTTCGTCTGGAGAATCCTTTCCCGTCAGTAAATTTAACAACGACGTTTTCCCAGAACCATTTGGGCCAACAATACCGATTCGTTCAAATGGCTGTACGATATATGAAAAGTTTTTGATGACCGTTTTATGTTCATACTGCTTAGAGATATTTTCAATTTCAAAAACCTTTTTACCAAGACGACTACCACCGATAGCAATATCGAGATCGTCCTTTTGACGATGTCCCGGCTTGTTTTGCAGCTCTTCAAAGCGCTGGATTCTTGCTTTTTGCTTTGTTGTCCGCGCCTTCGCTCCACGCCTCATCCAAGCTAATTCCCGTCTTAACAGATTTTGACGCTTATCTTCATTCGCTGCTTCAATTTCTTCGCGGATGGCTTTCGCTTCAAGGAACGTTGAATAGTTTCCCTCATAGCTATACAGATTCCCCTGCTCTAACTCAAAAATTCCATTGGTTACACGATCTAAAAAGTAGCGATCATGCGTTATGAGCAGAATCGCGCCAGGATAGCGTGTAATATATTCTTCCAACCATTCGATCGTTTCAATATCCAAATGGTTCGTCGGCTCATCGAGGATAAGCAGGTCTGCCGGTTGTATTAGACTTCTCGCAATTGCTACCCGTTTCTTTTGTCCACCTGACAGCTGCCCAACATTTTGTGAGTGGTCATCAAGTCCGAGCTTAGTTAAGATTGATTTAGCTTGGGTATTGGCGTCCCAAGCATTCATTGCATCCATTTCCTGTTGAAGTTTAAAAAGCGTGTCTTGCTTTCGTTCATTTAGCGGGTCCTTTTGCAGGGCAATCAAGGCCTCTTCATACTTTTTCAGCAAACGAATCAGCGGTGTGTCACCGTAAAAAATCTCATCTAAGATCGTTCCATTCCCCTCAAACTCCGGGTTCTGCGCTAAATACTCAATGTTATACGATTTCGGCTTGATGATTTCCCCTGCATCAGACGGCTCAATCCCGGCCAATATTTTTAAAAGCGTTGACTTCCCCGTCCCATTCACTCCGATAATTCCAATACGCTGTTTTTCAGCTACACTAAATGTTATATTATTAAATAATGTCTTATCGCCAAAGCTTTTTGATAGATTTTCAACGGACAATATGTTCATTTACAAGTTTCCTTCCCATTCATGATAAAACTTTTGTAAAAAGTCCTCCATTAATTGATGGCGGGCTTCCGCCATTTCCTTAGCTGTATCTGTATTCATTAGATTCTTTAATTTAAGCAGTTTTTCATAAAAATGATTGACCGCTGTTGTTTTTACCGCACGATATTCTTCTTTTGTCATTTTTTCACGTGGATGTATAGCGGGATCATATATTAAATCACCATGTGCACCGGCATAGGCGAATGTTCGTGCAATGCCAATCGCACCGATGGCATCTAGTCGGTCCGCATCCTGAACAACCTTTCCTTCCAGTGTCGTCATAGGCGGGTGGTTGCCACCTTTAAATGACATCGTAGAAATAATTTCAATGATTGTATTAATCATTTCGTTGTCCGCTTGATGGACTTCAAGCCAGTCTTTCACACGTTTAAGACCGGCTTCCTCTCCGCCTTCATTTAATTTTTCATCGGCGATGTCATGCAGTAGGGCTGCCATTTCACATATAAAAACATCAGCGCCCTCCTGTTCAGCAATATGCTTAGCCATTTTCGTAACCCGGGCAATATGCCACCAATCATGACCACTTGCCTCGTTTTCAAGCTCACTGCGAACAAACGCTGTTGCCTCTTCTATTAATCTGTTTTTATCCATGATTGGTTAACCCCTTTTCGTTATTTACAAAGACTTATATATAATGAAATCTTATCATTTTTTAGCAAAATCATTCAACTATTAGTGAAGTGGATCCATATACTGTAGAAATACTGTTATATTATCGGGTTTGATCAAGAAATTATCCGGATTTAGTAAAATATTAGCCGATTTATTGATTATATTATCCACTTTCCATTTTACTCAATAAGAAGGGAGTTATTTTCATATGTACAGACCTCAACCACATCCAACAATGATCGGAACGGCTTGGCGGGGGCATCATGTTGTAATTCTCAGGTGCAATCCATATACAAATCAATTTCTTGGAATCAACACTAGTCTTGAAGCTCCGGTTGAGCCAACCCACCCCACGTGTACAGAGACACTTTCACGGTTTTTAAGCATCGGTTATACGATGATAAATACAACCATGATCTCACAAACAGAGATTCAATATGTACTTATAAAAAAATGAACTCGTTGCGGGGATCGCAAAACGAGTTCATCGTTTTTTCTTTATCGTTTTCTATCTTTTTTACGTGGGGTAGCATGATTACTACCGTTTGGTGCTTGATTGGTTCCGCCTTTTTGGGGTGCTGCACCACCTTTAATTACGGCTCGTTTACTTTCCCCGACACTGTACGATTTTTTCTTGCCATCACCATCTTTATTTTGCCGGTGCTCAGGTCTTGGCGCTCGTTTTGTAACCCGCTCCCTATCATCACTTTTTCTTACATTTGGGCGGTCATCAACGATTTCGCCGCCATAAAGTTCTTTTTTCGTCATCGCAACGCCTAATTCTTTACCGTACTTTAGTAATGTCTTCTCTTCAGTTGGTGTAACTAAAGAGATCACGGTACCTTGTGCCCCCATCCGTCCTGTACGGCCTGAGCGATGGATATATTGCTCAATTTTTTCAGGCATGTCCAAATGGATGACATGGGTCAAGCCCTGAATATCCATCCCTCTAGCGGCAATGTCTGTTGCTAAAAGGAGAGTCAGTTTTCCGCTGCGGAATTGTTGAATCGCTGCGGCTCGTTCTTTTTTATTAGCAGCACTATGTAAAACTCCAATTGGAATCTTTTTATATTTAAATTTCGCCGCTAATTCGTCGATATGAAAAGAATCATTAATAAAAATGAGCGCCTTCATACTTTCGTCCATTCGATAAATTCTTCTTAGCACTTCAACCTTATCCCTGCGCTCACTTACAAAATAAATATGGTCGACAGCATTATTCCGCTCACGTTCAACTTGAATAAATGTTGGAGCATTCATCACCTTTTTGGCAAAATCCTGTACTACATCCGAAATAGTGGCCGAGAAAAATAGAACTTGACGATCTCTTAATGTAGATTGAATCACCATTTTTACATCGTAAGTCAACTTCTGAGCAACCATTTGATCCACTTCATCGACAACAACTGTTTTCACTTCATGCATTTTCATTTTTTTCTTATCAATTAGCTCATTAATTCTTCCCGGAGTACCAACGATAATCATTGGATTTTTCTTCAAGCGGTCGATTTGTCGTTTAAGGTCAACTCCACCAATAAACGCTCCACTTACGATTCCACTATTCAAAGTAAAGTTCTGAATAACTTGATGAATTTGCATCGCCAGTTCTCTTGTTGGTGACAAAATAACAGCTTGAATTTCTCTTTTATCCGGATCGATATTATGTAATATTGGAAGCAAGTATGCCAATGTTTTTCCTGTTCCAGTCGGTGATTCGGCAACAATGTCCACCCCTTCTGAAATACTTGGAATCGCCTTTTGTTGTATTGCTGTTGGTTGTTCAAATCCAGCCTTTTGCCACGCTTCTTTTAGGAAAGGCTTCATTGTGTTTAATAGTTCCATTGTGTTTGCCCCTTTTATAGCATTAGTTCATTTAAGAAGTCAATCGACTCAATCATATACTCCACCATTATTGGTAAATCGTCAACTTGTGCTTCCCCTATTTTTCGATCAAATTTCAAAATGATTGTATTTTTCAATTTCACAGAATGGTAAGGGTCATAATTGTATGAGATTTCTTGGATTATTAAAGGACGATCGCCCCAAATTTCCAACAATGCCGACTGAATCACTTCACAATCCTTTTTCGGATCTATTACAGTCATTAAAAAGACAGCTTCAATATGGCAGCCAATCGATTTGTCTTCTTTTTCCAAGATTTCTGCTGATAAATCATAGACACCTGCGTTTATTCGGAGCTCTCCATGAACCGAATTATCCGTTTTATCCATTTTTCTAAAAGTCACGGCATAGTCGCGGGAAAGCTTCGCAAGATCAATTTGATCCCTGCGATTTGTAATTAAGATTTCCTCTTCTAGATCAAGGTCATAAAGGGCTCCTTCTGCAACAACCTTTAAATTGTCAAAAATGGTAGGATCAAACATAATATCCCTCGCTCCCCAAGTTTTCTTTCCCCATTTTAACAAAATTCGCATATATTACGAACTTTTTCATTGAACAATTTTTCTAATGTTCTTATAATTAATAAATCAGGTAGAAAAGGAAGTGATTGAAAGTGCCTATTAACATTCCAAAGGATTTACCCGCTAAAGAAATACTTGAAAGTGAAAATATATTTGTAATGGATGAAGAACGTGCATATCAACAGGATATCCGCGCTTTAAATATAGTAATCTTAAATTTAATGCCTTTAAAGGAAAAAACGGAAGAACACCTTCTTCGCGTACTTAGTAACTCACCATTACAAGTCAATATTACACTAATGCATCCGCAAACACATCAATCAAAAAATACAAAGCAGGAGCACTTGGAAAATTTCTATCGTACTTTCGATGAAATTAAAGGCCGCAAATTTGATGGCATGATTATTACAGGGGCCCCGATTGAACTATTGGAGTTTGAAGATGTTACCTATTGGGATGAAATAAAGGAAATTATGGAATGGACAAAAACGAATGTAACTTCAACCCTCCATATATGCTGGGGTGCCCAAGCAGGGTTATACTATCATTTTGGTATTCCTAAATATCCTTTAGAGAAAAAAATGTTCGGTGTATTCGAACATAAAACATTTCATAGAAAATCGAGAATTCTTCGCGGCTTTGATGAAGTATATCTTGTCCCGCATTCAAGACATACAGATGTCAAAAAAGAGGATATTGAAAAAAATTCAAATCTTGAAATTCTTTCTTATTCAAATGAAGCAGGTGTTTGTCTCGTCGCATCTAAAGACCGTAAACAATTCTTTATTACAGGACATCCGGAATATGAGGCTACAACACTTAGAGACGAGTATCTTCGCGATAAAAACAAGGGCTTAGATATTGAAATTCCAGTCAATTATTTTCCGAATGATGATCCAAATGAGGAGCCATTAAACAGATGGCGTGCCCATGGAAACCTATTCTATACAAATTGGCTAAATTATTACGTATACCAAGAAACACCATATATTTGGGAGTAAGCTTACCATTCAGTGTCAGCGCAAATGAATTGCGCTGACTTTTTTTATAAGAAAATTATAATATTTTTACCTAATATATCTGAAGATTCTTGAAACTAGGACGAGTATTTGGTATCATGAAAAAAAGGGAAAAGGAAGTGGTTTCTTTGACAAAATTGTTGAAGCTTGTAATAATTCCGAATTTCATGGTACTAGCAGTTCTAGCACTTCTCCCAGCTCTATTAATTACAAATGACGTTAGTTTCATAAACGGCTTAATCGAACAATTAGCTAGTGAAAGTGATTAAAAATTAATAATGAATGAAAAACAAGAGGCTGACCGAAAAGTGTCCAACTCCACATTGCAAATACAGTAAATTTTGCACCTAATGTGGTTTGATGACACTTTACGGTCAGCCCTTATTTGTGAAAAGATAAACTTTCTAAACTTATACTTCATTTTTCTCCTTTTTTTCCTCACATTCAAAACATGTAATTGTTCCGTCTTCTTTGACAATCCCATTAAAAAACCCATTTAAACAGAAAATTTCTTTTTTACATTCTTGGCATTCTCCAACTAATTCTTTCAATTTAATCTCCCCCTTAATATTACTATACCAAATTTTATCGACCTACTTCCAAAACTGATACCATTTTTTATGTACTAGCTTTTCATCCAAATCCTTTTGCTTTTGATTAAAAAATTCCCTTATTTTTGTAGTTACCTCTCTATCCCTTTGCTGGATGATTAAATGTTCCGCCTGCTTCTCGATTCGACGCCCCATAAACCAAAGCCCTCCATGTCATAAAAAGCAAACGAATAGTTCTAAACTACAATCGTTTGCTTTTTATTTTTTACTTATTTTTATATTAAGGTAAAGTTAACAGCTTGGGTGATACAATTACCCCATCTTCATCGGCATACACATATTCACCGGGTGTCCATGTAACACTACCAAACTTTGTTACAACATTTGTTTTCCCTTTGCCTTCTTTTTTGCTTTTTAATGGCATCGTTCCAATCGCAAATACTCCAATATTCATCCCCGCAATTTCCCCACTGTCACGAATGACACCATTTACGATGATTCCCGCGATTTTTCGGTCAACTGCGATTTGTGCCAACATATCCCCCACTAGAGCACAATTTCTTGATGCACCGCCATTTACAACAAGGACAGAGCCTTCCGGTATAGTTTCTAACATTTGGCGAACTAATACATTGTCTTCGAAAACCTCAACGGTTTGTATTGGGCCTGAAAACTGTTTCTTAGCACCATAGGATTTAAATTCTACCTGGCAGATTGAAATGCTATCTGAATAATGATCACATAAATCTGCTGTTTTTAACGTTTGTACTGCTTTCAAATGAAAGCCCCCCATTTCCCACTTTTGTCCATCTTATTATACTACTTTTTCGAATTTTTTGTTAATAGTAAATTTTAAAATTAAAAAGAAGGCAACAGCTACCTTACTGCCCGCCTTCTTAACTTCCGAATCTATTTAACTATTCATTTATTGTACTTACTATATCTCTAGCAATCCAAACACCGCATGCACTAGCCTGAGCCAAGCCGCGTGTTACCCCAGCACCATCTCCACCTAAATACAATCCGGAAATTTCAGATTCAAACTTATCATTTAAGTTTGGTCTTGCTGAGTAGAACTTAGCTTCAACACCATAGAACAATGTATGTTCTGAAGCGATACCTGGTGTAACATGATTCAATGCTTCAGTCATTTCTACTAGACTTTTCATTGTATTGTAAGGTAATACCAACCCTAAGTCTCCAGGAACGGCCTCTTTCAAGGTTGGTTCAATAAATCCTTCTTTAATCCGTTTTTCTGTTGAACGGCGACCTTTTAGTATGTCTCCATACTTTTGAACGATAATTCCACCACCTGACAACTGATTAGCAAGTGTAGAAACTTCATGTGCATATTCAGTCGGCTTGTTAAACGGCTCAGAGAATTTATGAGAGACTAACAAAGCAAAGTTCGTATTTCGGCTACCTCGCTTCGGATCTTTATAAGCATGTCCATTTGCCAGCATGATCCCAGAATGATTTTCCACTACAACATGTCCGGAAGGGTTGCTGCAGAAGGTTCTAACTGTTGTCCCAACAGATGTATTAAAAACAAATTTTCCTTCATAAAGATTCTTGTTAATTTCTTCCATTACAATATCTGAAGTTTCTACACGTACACCGATGTCTACTTGATTGTTAAACATCGTAACGCGACGTTTCTTTAAGATTTTTGTTAACCATGCTGAGCCGTCACGACCAGGAACAATGACAACTTTTTTAGCATGTAAAACTTCGCCATCCTTTAACTCAATTCCAGTTACCTTATGACGACCATCCATTTTTTCAGTTATAATGTCCGCTACCTCTGATTTATAGCGCATTTCAATTTTAGTTTTCAAATATTCATAAATACTTTGCATAATTTCAAGATTTTGCTCTGTTCCTAAGTGGCGTACTTGTGCGCGCAAAAGTTTTAAACCAGCCGCATAGCCGCGGCGTTCAATTTCTTTTACAGCTGGAGTTAATGGGTCTGTAATAGATTCCGTCGCACCATGGCTTAAATTAATTTCATCTACATATTTGATTAGTTCTACAACTTCAGATGGTGGTAGGTAGTCAGTCATCCAACCGCCAAATTCACTCGTAATATTAAATTTGCCATCCGAATAGGCGCCAGCTCCGCCAAAACCGTTTGTTATCGAGCAAGCTGGCAGACAACCTGCATAATCTTTTCGGCCAGCTGCAGGTGGACATAACTGAATCTTTTTTTCTAAAATTGGACAGCGTCTGCTATAAATATCATGACCTTTATCTATTAGTAAAACATTTGCGTTTGGCATTTTCAAAGTTAATTCATAACAAGCAAAAATTCCTGCAGGACCAGCGCCCACAACGATTACATCATAATTGTTTTGCATAAAAATTACCCCCATTGTTCATCAATCATATGCTTTTCAAACAATCCTTACATAATATATCAAAATATTAAAATCTAGTCAAACAAAAAACGAACATTTTAATAATCCATCATTAAAATGTTCGTTTTTTTATTCAACTATGTGTATTCCTTCAATTAACCAGATATTATAATTGATCCATCAATAAGATCATGGACTGTTTTTTCGTATTTAGCCATGTTTCCAACATCAGACCAATATCCATTTGTTTTAAATCCGAATATTGGGCAATCTTTTTTCAATAACATCGGGAAAAGATCTAAACTAAAATCAAAGGTTTCCCCTTTTTTTATATAATGAAGTATTTCCGGTTCCATAATATAAATGCCAGTGTTGATTTGATTTGTGAAAATTTCAGGCCGTGCTGGTTTTTCTAAAAATCGGGTTACTTTGCCTGTTTCATTCGTCCTAATAATTCCATAATCCATTGGATTTTGAACATCTGTCATAAAAATCGTAACAAGAGAATTCTTTGAACGATGAAATTGCATCCCTTTTGTTAAATTAAAATTCGAAATAATATCTCCGTAAATAACAACAAAAGATTCATCTAAAAATTCTTCAGCATTTTTAATACTTCCTGCCGTTCCCAAAGGTCTTCTTTCCTCGAAATAAGTAAGATTTACATCATATTTTCGCCCATCACCAAAATAATCCATAATTTTATTAGATAAATATTGTACGGTTACTGCGATCTCTGTAATGCCATGCTCTTTAAGCTGCTCGATACAATATTCCATTACTGGTTTGTCTAGAATAGGAATCATTGGTTTGGGCATTTCATTTGTTAACGGACGTAACCTACTTCCTCTTCCTCCGGCAATAATAACCCCTTTCATCATGATCACGCCTTCACGAATTAATCACACAGCAAACACCTACAATTACCATGTGTATGTATGTTGAAGTATTGTTATTCCTTTATTTGTCACCAAAATAATGAAATTTTAATCATAATTCAAGTTATTATATCTATAATATAGAGATTCACTTTTTTTCCATCCTAATAAGTTGGAGGGCTGCCAAATGACTGATTATGAGATTGCCAGTTTATTAGCGGTTGGTTTTGGAACACTATTTATTTTGCTCATCTTTTTCTTCATTGCCTACATTTTTGGTGCAATCGGTTTATACTCTATGGCTAAGCGGGCAAATATCAATAATGAATGGCTTGCGTTCATTCCTATTGGTAATGCCTACATCGTTGGTGAACTAATTGACGAGAGACTAAAGTGGTTTACTGTTGGAAGTAGTGGTGGAATCAAGCTTCTGATTATTTGTCTTGGAGCAATTGTTCTTAATTTGATCCCCGTAATTGGCAATATTGTTGCAATATTAATCGGAATATTCTGGATCGTAGTCTACTATTGGTTATTTGAAAAATACTCAGAAAGTGGAACCGTGTTGACGATTATTAATGTTATTACTGGAGGCGTCGCTAGTGCTTTTATAATTTTTGCTCTTAGAAATAAAGAAGCAAGGTATTAAATTAAATTTTAGGTTGTCAAAAAGAGTCCATTCTTCTTGACAGCCTTTTTTATATTATAGCACCTTTTGATTGAAACAGCATTAAGATGCCTAAAAAAGATAGATATTGGAAAATATAATAATAGTGGAATTTTTAATATTAAGGAGGATCTTATGAAAAAAATATTCTATTTTGTCCTTTTAACTACTCTAATTATAGGCTTGGTTGGCTGTAATAACAAGGATGACAAAAAAAACGATAAGGCTAACGAGGGGAATACCGAACAAACCGAAAATAAAGGTGAAAAAGAAAATTCAGAACAGCCGTTGCCTGATTTAGCAGAGCAGAAAACAGTGGAAATGATGCTTGAGGGCATGCCAGAGGATAAGATTGTAAAGCTATATCATCATAAGGAGTTAGGTTTTTCAACCTATGTACCTGATGATATGATCGTCGAATCGAACCCTGAAATATTTAATGTATTCGCAAACTTCGGTGGAACTGAAAATAAGGATGCAACGTTAAAAATCACCGGCCAAACCGAAGAAGAAGTAATAAAGAACCTTCAAGATAACGGGTTCACTCTTGGAAAGGTAGAGGTCAAAGCTTTTGATTTCACTGATAAAGAATTCTCCCTCAATAAAGAAGGAATGATTGGACACGTAGCCTTTTTCAAACACAGCAACGACGATTATGCTATTTATTACTATTTCCCAGAGGATTATGCAGAAGGCTTTGGGCCGAGATCTGATATTATTATAAAAGAAATCGAGTGGCACGATGAACAGTCATAAAGAAATGTAACACATTTGGGCAGTCTTTTGTAAGAATTACAAGACTGCCCTCGAAGGTTAAAACATTAATGTAATAAAATAAACATAGTAGGACATTGGACCAAAATTGATACTAAAAAACCTAGGAAAAAAATCCCTAGGTCAAATTTCTTCTTATTAATTAATGATATTTTATCTAGCAAATTTATGTTTGCCAATCCATACTGTTGCTTCGCGTGAATCAACCCATCTGCTTGTAGAAGTCTTCGGATTATAAAAATATAAAGAACCGTTTCCTTTGCCTCTAAGCGTAAGCGCTTCTTCTACAGCTTTTTTTGACCCTGCATCAGCTGCTTGATTTATGGTGCCATTTTGAACTGGTGTGAAAGCATAATGCCCATTTACATTTTGGTAGACTACTCCTTTAACGGAATTTGGAAATTCTACGCTATCCACCCTATTTAGAATTACAGTTGCCACAGCTACTTTACCAGCATACGGCTCACCTTTTGCCTCTGCCGATACAAGTCTTGCCATAAGTTCTTTATCAGCCGCAGTAATTGATGTACGCGGTAATACTAATTTTTGACCAGAATATAATGCGTTACTAGATTTATTATTAATACTTTTTAGATAATTGACAGATAATCCGTATTTTTGAGCAATTGTCCAGTATGTTTCTCCGCTCTTAACTAAATGGGTTGTTGTAGCTGCATCAGTTTGGGAGTTTAACCCAAATAATGATAATGAAAGAGTTGCTACCACCATTACCTTTTTTAACATTTTCATATTTAGTTAACCTCCTAGATGTTTTTTTTGGGACACAAGTAGGTTAACAAATAAAAAAGGGGAAATGGGCATCCAAATTATGGAATATAATCAATTAAAAAGCAGAACCCTTGCTATATTAGTGATTTCCATGAATTCATAAGGTGAAAATTACCACTTTTCCATTGGTGATAATTAACATAATTTGGCTATTTATGGTCTGTTATTATAATTTATCCATTTATTATGTCCTTTGCCCTCTGAAATAAACACTTCTAAGCTAATTGTGCTGCTTCATTTAATTGTTCTGTAGATGTAACGATTTTTTGTGTGGCTGATCCAATCTCATTAATAATTAAAATTAAATTTTCCATATCGGTTTTAGATTTCTGAACAGATTCGAGATTTTCGTTTGCAGCTTTCACAATGCGATCAAAAGCTTCCCTTGTCATCGCAGATTTCTGTTGACCATCTACTGTGAGCTGTTCAACCTCAT
The DNA here is from genome assembly GCF_035811335.1 of Schinkia azotoformans. Taxonomy (NCBI): domain Bacteria; kingdom Bacillati; phylum Bacillota; class Bacilli; order Caryophanales; family Bacillaceae; genus Schinkia; species Schinkia azotoformans. The sequence goes on along the minus strand of NZ_JARSMD010000013.1, from coordinate 39,333 downwards.
ATAAACTTGAAATAACATTGTCTTTTTGTTCAGTAATTTGCTCAGTAAACTGTTTGATTGAATCAACTGAATAATGCGTTTGTTCCGAAAGCTTCCTAACCTCATTTGCGACAACAGAAAACCCTTTTCCATGCTCGCCCGCACGTGCGGCTTCAATAGCTGCATTAAGGGCAAGTAAGTTTGTTTGGCTTGAAATTTCCTCGACAATTCCAACTACCTCACGAATTTGTGAAGTTAATTGGTTAAGTGACTCGACGGATTCTTTCATAATTATTGTACTTTTGTATACGGACTGAATTTGTTCCTCCAATGAATTTAATTGCTCTTGTCCTTTTTCTGCGAGCAATTGAGTAGTTTTTGATTTTTCTGCCGTATGCTGCCCTTCTACACTTACGTTGTTGCTTTTTTGAATTAAATCCTCAACACTTGCGCTAGTTTCTTCCGTTAAAGCAACTAGATTTTCACTAGTTTCAAATATCTTATCTTTTAATTCCTCTTTTACTTTCTGGAATTCTTCCTCTCGCGTTTCAAGATCTATTTTTTCTAATTCCTCAATAATTACCTGTTGATGAAAATTTAATATTTTTGAAATAGCATTTGAAAGAACTAGGAATTCATCCACTGTTGAAATTTCAGAAGAGATACAGCTCTGTATATTTTGAAATAAAATTTGAAAGCTAGCTATATACCACTTGGGCAACACACCAATTCCGTGGTGATTCCTTGCCAATTGTTGAAGAAATTCAATGTAGGCATCATCATAATGACCATCGAACATTTTTACAATTACATTGGCATGTGCTTGTACCCATTTTTCCTTATTTGAATAGGTAAGGACGACCGTCTTAAATTCAGGTATATTGCACATAGACTGATAATACTCATTAGCAATATGTAGAGAAGACTCTTTAATTACACCTTGAATCGATTTTCCAATTTTAATTTCTTCCAAAGTAAGCCCTAATGCTAGGGCCTGATTGCAAATATTATGATCAGAAATTGAAAGTTTAGCAGGAAGTTTGTCTGCATTTTGAATCCACTCTGTTTTATTAGCAGATTTTGATTTAACTAATATATTGTAAAAGGCCACATTGAAAACTCCTATCGTAACGTAAATTGTAAAATTGGTTTCTATAATATATTTTATTTCATTTTGATACCAACTTCTACTAATAATTCATGAAGACATAAAAAAGTACATAATTACTAACTGGCCTACATCTATTTGACAATTTCAAACTCAATTTGGTTTAAAAAATTTTTAACTTTATCGCATTTATACAAAAAACAAAAAATCGTCTTTTAGACGATTTAATGAATGTTACATTATCTATTTCGTATCTACTTGTTGTTTTATTTTTTGGAGTAGTTTAATTCTTTTTCAACAGGAAGGTTTAAGCTAGATATTATTTTGTTAACGGCACTAAACAAAGCTTTTACCGAGGAAATCATAATATCAGTGTCAATTCCGCAGCCCCAATATACAGCACCATTCTTTGCGGTAATTCCTACATAGGATACAGCTTTTGAGCCTGAACCCACTTCCAGCGCGTGCTGCCTATAGATCAAATCAGTAAAATCAATTCCCAGTTGTGTTTGAATCGCGTTGCTGATAGCATCAAATCTTCCATTTCCCACACCAGCTAATTCATGTTCTTCATTATTTGTCTTGATCGATACAATTGTTTCGTACTGACCATTTTGAGTGTCTTTGTAACGAATAAATTCGACAGGGGTGTTAATATTCACATATTCATTCATGAAAATGTCATAGATTTCATTCGGCATTAACTCCTTGTGTAATTGATCCGAAACATTTTTCACACTGTATCCAAAGCTCTCACGCATTTCAGTTGGTAGATCGATTCCATACTTTTGCTGAAGGATGTAACCGATTCCTCCCTTGCCTGATTGGCTGTTAATTCGGATGATATCTCCTTCATATTCTCTTCCAATATCCATCGGATCAATTAATAGATAAGGAACAGTCCAATACTCTCGTTCTTCTTCCTCACGCCATTTCATGCCTTTGGCAATAGCATCTTGATGGGAGCCTGAAAATGCAGTAAAGACAAGTTCACCGCCATATGGGTGTCGTTCGTGAACCTTCATTCTTGTTAATTTTTCATATTTGGAAATAATGGCAGGGATATTTTCAAAATTCAGCTTTGGATCCACCCCATGTGAAAACATGTTTAGTGCAAGCGTTACGATGTCCACGTTCCCTGTTCTTTCCCCATTTCCAAATAATGTTCCTTCAACTCTTTGCGCTCCAGCCAGCATTCCTAGCTCGGCATCTGCCACCCCAGTTCCTCTGTCATTGTGTGGATGAAGGGATAGGATTACATGATCACGATAGCTCAGATTGTCACTCATATACTCAATTTGACTTGCATAAACGTGAGGCATGGACATTGATACCGTAGCTGGAAGGTTGATAATTACCTTGTTATCAGCTGTCGGCTGCCAAATATCAAGTACCTTGTTGCAAATTTCAAGTGCAAACTCCATTTCTGTTCCTGTGAAGCTTTCTGGGGAATACTGAAATTGGAAATTCCCTTCAGTTTCAGCAGCATATTTCTTAAGCATTTTTGCTCCAGCAACAGCAATACCAATAATTTCTTCCTTAGATTTTCTAAATACTTGCTCGCGCTGTGCCACAGATGTGGAATTGTACAAATGCACCACAGCTCTATTTGCACCCTGTAATGCTTCAAATGTTTTTTCGATAATATGTTCTCTTGACTGTGTTAAAACTTGAATTGTCACATCATCCGGAATCAAATTTTCTTCAATTAAAGTACGTAAAAAGGCATATTCTGTTTCCGATGCAGCCGGAAATCCCACTTCTATTTCCTTAAATCCGACTTGTAAAAGCATTTGAAAATACTCTAATTTCTCCTCTAGACTCATAGGGATAACTAAAGCCTGATTTCCATCACGAAGATCCACACTACACCATGTAGGCGCTTCCGCAATATACTCCTTCTCTGTCCATTTCGAACTTTTCGCTGGGGGCATAAAGTAACCTCTAGAATACTTTTCAATATTTTTCATCCTGACTCCCGCCTTTTCATTTATAATGGTTCGTTTATTTAAAATAAAAAAAGCCCCGTCTCTAATAAAATATAGAGACGAGGCATTGCTCGCGGTACCACTCTAATTGATTAATCATCATAATAATTAACCCACTCATTTTCGGTGGCAATCACCACCTATCTTCATAACGGTAGAAAACCGACATCCCCTACTGATTATGTTCAGGGAGTAGCTCATGGATGAGTTCAAAGGCTACAACTACCGATTCTCACCAACCATCGGCTCTCTGACAAATTTATAAATCCTTTTACTATTTCCAATCTTTACTGTTATTATTTAATTAAATAAGATAATATATCGATAAACTCGAGTTGTCAATACTAAATTCACTGAAAATAGAGGTGTAAAACTTAATAACTACTCCATACTAATTTCTTTTTGAACCTTTTTGGTTAATTTTTCAAAAATTAAATTATATGAATGCTGAATTAAATTTTCTATTAAATCAGTGGAAAGATTTGAATCAAAATAAATAGAGTTCCAATGTGTTTTATTCATGTAATAGCCAGGGATAATGTCTTTATAGGTTCCTCTTAACTCTTCAGCACGTTTAGGTTCGCATTTTAAAGTTATAATAGGCTTCCCTTCAGAATCTCCGCCTATCATTGCAAACATCTTCCCTCCAACATGATAACGATCTGCTTGCCAGTCTACCTGGTAATCATGAGTTGTACCAGACAAGGTCATGCAAAATGATTGCAGTTTTTCTTTTTCCATTAAAAAGGCTCCTTATAAAAAAATCTATCTTATCCATTACCAGAAAAGTCAGCATTTCGACATGATAAAAACCGGAAAGTCCTTCTCATGGTTATTATTGGGAAAGAATTGCCCGATTTTAAATTTAATGTAAGCGTATTCAATCTACTGATTAAAAATTCCGATTAGCGGCTCCCATGGGTAGAGTTTTACCTCGAACTTTTCTTCTAATATAGCTGGATCATTAAAAATAATGTCCTCTATCTTCTCTATACTTTCAGCCTCAAAAATAAATAATCCCCCAGTATGATTCATGAATGGTCCAATTGCAATAATACTATCTCCAAAATGTTCGACTAAATAGTCACGATGAGGAACTAAACCTTGTTCAGTATGTGGTTTACCCTCTATCCATGATTTTCCTCTAGTATATAATCCTACAATTTTCATCCAATTATTCCCCTTCCTACTTAATTAATTTCATATTATCATAAATTTCAGTAAATTGAAATTTCCATAAGACCTGCCATCAAAATACCCATAGCTACCAAAAATAGCACTAAAAGGGTACAAAATTTCAAAATCACATAAGCAACATATTTCCAGACACTTTTTGGAGCTTTTACTGCTAACAAAAGCCCAAGGATAATCCCTAAAACTCCTATCTTCCAATCGCTATTCGATAGATTAACCAAGGTAATTAACAGTATTATTACTGATATTAAACCTAAATACTTATTCGTTTGAATGTATTTTTGCGCCAATAATCCCGCATTAAATACTGATAATATTAGTTGTCCTTTTAAAGATTTAATTATAAAAACTCCCCCTATAAAGGTTATTGAACAATCAACCCCCGTTAATGGAACAAGAAATAGGCTGCCGTCCTCTTGTTCAGCTCAAGCACCCGTTAGAGAATTTAAAATTATTTTGGCTAATTATACCGGTAGTCAGGTCGGTTATCTTTTTTAGTAATTGGTTCTACCTGATTTCTAATTTATTTAATAGTGTGAATGAATATCCATTATTGAGAGCGGTTGCCCGTGCTCTTTTGTCGCTATATTGGGCTAATGAGCATTAGATTCCCATTAAAATTTCTAGGATTGGAAAAATGTGAAACCATAGAGGGGGGAGAATTCCCGGAGTCTAAGGAATATCGGGAAAATGGGAATCAAAGAGAGAGTATGATTCCCAAAGTCTAAGGATGAACAGGAATATGGCAATCACAGAAGACCATTTCTTTTATTCTTCAAAAAAATGCGGCCATGCCAAGGGCGGAACCTGTACTCCCTGTCCGCAAAAAAGAAAAATGCGGCCATGCCAAGGGCGGAACCTGCACTCCTTGTCCGCAAAAATGAAAAATGCGGCCATGCCCGGGGCGGAACCCGCACTCCTTGTCCGCAAAAATGAAAAATGCGGCCATGCCAAGGGCAGAACCCACTCTCCCTGTCCGCAAAAATGAAAAATGCGGCCACGCCAAGGGCAGAACCCGCACTCCCTGTCCGCACTGTAATGTTGGAAAGCCAGTTTCGGTCCTCCTGCTATGCCTACTGCACATTAGGGCTCTAATATTCACCACAAAAAGTAAATCGATAAAAGAGTATGCGGAGGAAAAACTCAATTCCTCTACTTTTAATTGCTTACGGCCAAGAGATTTTACTACCCTCGCCGTGTTTATTAACAGAGAACGCAAAAGAGCTTACCATGCATTGCTAATGTATTTACCAATAAATAAGAAAGTCCAACAGATTAAATTTTATTATAATCACTACATTAACTCAGATGACAGATGGCCGTAATCAATATTAATTTAGTATTGCAATTTAAAATGAACCAAAAAAATAAAGGCTGCCCCTTGGACAGCCATTAATCAAGAATTAATTCCTGAAACTCTATTAATCATTCTGTATTTGCTTTTCATTTACGTACTCCAGAAAATCACGTGCTTCTTGAAACTCTTTCTGAAGGCTAGATGGAATCTCATGAAGTTCTACATAATGATCAGGGTTTATTTCACTTTTTGCTAAGATCTTTTCATGGGTCATAAGTGAGCCAATGTATTGATTGTACTCATTTTCTGTTAACAATTCCAGACTAGATTGCTGGCCATTTAACCGATCAAAGTAAGGTTGTATTTTCCAAAATACTTGCTGCAATTCAGCTTCCCGCTCTTGCGAAAGTGCATCATAGTTAATATTGCCGTACTTATCACCGTATTCAAGTTTTGCATGGGTTATTTGTTTAACTAGACTGATAAATTCTTTATATTCTTCGGCCCCCAACTCGCCTTTAGCCTCTGCAAGTTTGGCATCCAAACGGAGGTATCCTTCCATAGTAGCACTAACAATATGTTTCTTTAAATTATCGAAAGAACTGTAGAGTTCGTCTGCCAATAGGAGCTGGGAAGCAAAAACTCCTGTTGGAATTAATAAAGATGCTAAAAGAATACCGGTGACGATACGTTTTTTCATTTTCTGTTTTCTTGATGAGATGTTGTTCATAACTTTCATTTTTAAACTTGTAGAAGGAATAAGTTCTTTTCCTTTTTCCTGTAGTGCCTCCATTACCTTTGTCTCAAAATTCATATACATTCCTCACCTTCTCCGAGATATTTCTGTTTATTACTTTTCCACGCAATTTCTTCAAAGCAGCATTAATTCTCGACTTAACAGTTCCAATAGGAATCTCTAGGATCTTGGCTACTTCTTCTTGAGAATAATCATTTAAATAGCGAAGAATAATAACCTGTTTAAGTTTATACGGCAGTTCCTCCACTAACTTGACAAGAAGTTGGTTAGAAATTTTATCAATAATTTCGTTTGAAAAATCTAAAACTAGTACTTGTTCAACTTCTTCAACCTTTTTAGCAATCCGAAATTTCATCCACTTTTTTCGCCGATACGCTTGGATTTGTTTTATTACAATCCCCATTAACCATGGCTTAAACGGTCTATTTCCATCATATTTACTTAGAGAATTAAATAACTGTATGTAAATGTCCTGAACAACATCATCTACATCAGCTTTATCCTCAATCAGAAAATGAACGTTTTTATAAACATCTTGAATTGTCATTTGATAGAGCTCACTGTATGCTTGCTGATGACCAGATAAAATAAGTTGAATAATTTGATTATAATCACCTTGCGTTTCCAATTATGAACACCTCCCTATCCTTTATACTCTATATTGGAAAGATATCTAGATTTCGTTCGGTTTTTTTGGAAAATAAAAAAAAGAGCCTTTATAGCTCTAGGATAATACGTATTTCTTTAAGTAAATAACAGTCAATTTGTTAAATCAATAATTATATTTTCTAACACAAAATCCCTTTGCCCTTTTTTGTATTTCTCAGGCAGCTTTGTTTCCTTTATAGTGCCATCTTCCATTTGTTCTACTGCAGTGAAGTGATCGGAGTTCCTTAACATAACATGCGGTGTAACAATTAGCTTTTTTGCATTTGGATGTAGTTTTTCAAAGGTTGCGCTCCAATTCATAGAAGAATCCGTTCCGGAACCACCGTTCACCTCACCAGTATAAACATTTCCCAAATCATCTTGGACTTCTAAATCGACATAAACCTGATGCCACCTATTTTGGACATCATCAGACGCTCCCTGTTCGTAGTAAAGAATAAAGGACATTGGTGTGACCGCCATCTTCTTAATGTTTAATCGAATCCCTTCTTGTTTTACACTTTGACCAATTAACTTTGTTTGACTATCTGTTGCATCTAAATTAAACGCAAAATTCCAATGACCTTTAATTTCTTTTTCCTGCTCGCCGTTTAAAATTTTAAAGCTATTAATTTTCCATGTTACCTTAGCAGTTTGTAAATCTTCTTTACTAAAATAAGTGCCCGTCATTATACCAACATACTCATTTTCACTGATTTTTTCTATTTTAGAAGTTCCTGCTATCCCGTCTGTATTTTGAATGTCAAAGTGATCAAAAATGATTGGTTCTTCTCCCAAATCTTGATCACTAATAACTGAATAAGTTATCGTGACAGTTTCACCATCAAAGATTGCATCATTAACAGTTACTTTAATTCCATTGCTTTCTTTCATCGTATTAACCTCTGTTGAAAATTCTTTGTAATTATTATAGATTCCTGACTCATTCCCAAATAATTTGAAAATATCACCAATGATTGGGAGATTACTAGCAGCCGTTGGAAAGGCAAATCCAACCATTACAGCGGATAATCCCAAAATGACAACTGCAGCAGCGACAGGTTGCTTAAATTTCTTTTTTTGTTGCTCTGCTTTTGCCTTTTTTATCCCTGTTTTAGAACGTTCATGTAGTTCTGTTGGTATTTCTATTTTATGTAATTCTTCCTTTACTTTATCTTTCACAAATATCGCCCTCCTTATATTTCTTGCGAAGTTTATCTAATGCGCGATATAACACTGATTTTGCCGTTCCCAACGGAATATTTAACAGATCTGATATTTCTTTAAAAGTACAATCATTATAATACCTTAAAAGCACAATGCTTTTTTCATCTTCTTGTAACGTTTCTATCAACTCCTGTAACGATAGAGATAGGGGAATATCCTCATCCTCTAAGCCGATGAACTCTTCAAACTCCGGTTTTAATTGCACCACTTTCTTATTCTTTTTAGCTAGATTGATTGCGCAGTTCATTGTAATTTTGATCAACCACGTTTTAAAATACTCTGGTTTTTTCAATGTATGGATCTTCTTAAAAGATTGATATGCTACTTCTTGAACAACATCTAATGCATCGTCTTTATTATTGACATAGATAAAAGCCATTCGATAAATATTCTCTTCATATTGCTGGAAAAGCTTTAAAAAGGCTTTGTCATTTCCTTTTTGGGCCTTTTTCACTAAATGTATAATCTGAATTCACCCTCTCTTTTTTGTTCTACATCTATTAGACAATTTAAATCTAGGTTTAGCTTAAAATTTTTTATTTTTTTCTATAAATAAAATAATCGCCCGAATTAAAGGACGATTTGATGTTTTTTTTATATTATTTCAGGGTCTCTTACCAGTAGCAATATGCTTATTTAAATTCTTTGCTCCATTCAAAATCCTCAAGTATTACTCCATTTTCAGCAATATAATTCACAATAATGGTGCCCTGTTGCAATATATCATTACTTTTTAGATATGAAATAAAGTCATTGAAGAGTTTTTCATCTTGGTCACTCTTTTTCCGAGGGAGTGTAATTCGAATCGTAGGTGCAACGTTAAAATCTTTGTAACTTCCCGGATTAAGCGGATCAATACTTAACTCTTTACCGATCAGGTCATCAAAGTAAACGTGAGTTTCAGTTTTTTCGCTGAAATTTTCTTTAATATACGGTCGTATTTCTTTTTCTAAATCATTAGTCCATTTCTCAGCCGTAAAGGTATCCACCATCTGGTCTAATTCATCGTCATAATAGACTAAAAACTGCGTTTTAGTTTCCTTATCTCTTACCTTAGCAGCATATTCAAATCCAAAGTTCCCCATATTGTCATACAGAGCGTCATAGACCTCGAAGTTATCATTAAATTTATCTTTTAAATATTGCTCAGCCTGAATTTTAATCTGTTCCTCTTTATCTTTATCCGGCTTCATTCCCTGAATGAAGGAAAAAATTAAAATGCCCATTCCCACTATAATAACACCCAAAATAATCAGAGAAATTTTTAAAATTTTCCTCAAGCAAAGTCCTCCCTTCTGATGATTTTACCAACAGTTATTATTTTATTTTTTTCAGTTTAACCAAACTCCCCACAAACCCTATAAGACCCGAAACAGCAAATGCTATGGGGACCACTAAATACTCAACAGCGGTTGGAGTTTCAATCACTAGACGATAAACTCCAAAAAGACATATTATAAGGCTACTTATTAATCCAATAATCAATTTTGCTTTTTGGTCCAAGTAAAAACACCTCCCTGGGAACTCAAGAATCTGTTCAAATTATCAACTTCAAATTAAAGTATTAGTTCGGAAGTCCTATCTCTTCTGCCTGTTCTCCATCGATGCTCATTTTGTATATATGATAATCAGGAGATCCTTTTGCGAAATTTCTATCCAACGTGAAGTAAATAGACTTTCCATCTGCACTTATAACTGGATCACTCACATACTCCCCAAAATGAGTTAGCTGTTTTTCTTCTTTTGTATCAAAATTATATTTGTATAATTCGTATTCAAAGATGCCGCCCTCATCAGGATTACTTATAGATTGAAAAATAAACTCATTTCCAGCTGGAGTTATAGTAAAGCTGAAGATGGAAACTTCACGGTCAGGGTCTGAAATGACAGACATCTCTTCCGGATGATCCAACGAAATTTCAAAAATTCTTTGTTTTACCATGTAGGAAGCCTCTGCCGTCTTTACATCTGAATTATCATCTCTTCCCAAGTAAACACGATCCCCGCTAGGAGCAACATTCAACGAATAAATAGAATACTGTTGCAGATTTGTCTTTCGCACATGTGATTTCTCATTTAAATTAAATTCGTAAACATCAAAGTTATGCGGACGTTTCCCTGTGATTGGTGAATAATTTTCATATGTTCCCGCACTTAAATAAAGGAAAGATGAACCGTCTGGCTTAAATTCTATCTCTGTTATGGTTGAAGAATCAGTGAAAACGTCTATAATTTCTCTTTTTCCTATATCGTAGAAATGGACTGTACTAGTCAGTTCAGTTTCCTTGTTTTTGTTAGTGGTGACAAAAGCTAATATCGATCCATCTTTTGAAAAGGTCGGATCTAAAATCATTGTATCCTCATCATACTCTGCTATGACTGCATCTATGGACTCCCCTTCTTTATGCAAAAATAACTGTGGTCTCCCCTCTTTGTACGTTACGTAGGCAATCGCATTTTGTGCTGAAACATCATAATGATTGGAAAGCCCATTCTGTTTTTCATTTTCTGTTTTGTTGAAAAATATCCCTAAAACAACAAGGGCTCCTGTTAATCCACATAAAAATAGTATTAAAAACATGAGATTGTTTTTCTTCATGATAAATCCTTTCTACATTTGATTTATCTAAAAAATAGGTTTGGAAAATAAATATACAAAAAAGCTAGTATACAAGCTAAAATAGGTATCATTCCAATTAAAAACGCAAGCCTTGTACTTTTCTTCGCAATTTTTAACTGTGCCACATACAAACCAGCCCAAATGAGAATTGGACTAGCTAAAACAAGCATTATGAAATGAAATTTTCCGATCATAATCAGACCGCCAACGATGAAAACAAGTGAAATTCCAGAAATGATAATCCCGGTTGTAATGTTAATTCCATGCAAAACCTTCATATGTTTTTCATCAGAACTGTAGTCATAGATTGTTGTTCGATATACAAGACCAAGGCTTAAAGCAATGTTTAGCCACACCCAGATCGTTAAGCCAACTACAGTCGATGATTGATCCAACTGGCTCGTGATTAACCATCCATATAATTGTCCAAGAGTGTGGAGTACCAATAAACTATTAAGCCATAGCTTTTTATTAATATGAAAAGACCGATTAAGAGGAAGAAACAATAACATTGAACTCAACCCCATTGAAATACAAAGCCACCCAATATAGGCATCCCCTTTCACAAAAAGACTGATTAAATAAATACTAATTGTGAAAATGATCGAGGATATCGCTAATGTAAGCATTAATTCCTTTCGATATGGAAATAGTGCTTGTTGAATTTGACTGCCAATTTCTCCTTCTTGGCCAAATAGCTGCATGGCCTTTTCCTCTGCCTTTTCTGGTGTCAAACCCTCTTCCTCCATTAAGGAATCACGAGAAATTTGAAGGTGGATGAGAAGTTCTTCATAAAGCTCCTCTTTTTCTTTCTTAGAACTTTCCGTATGACGGACAATATTTTCCACATACTGTTCTAATTTGGATTTCATATTAGACCCTCCGAGCTTTTTTGTACTAAATTCTCAATGAGTTTCCAATCCTTTTGTTTCTTCTCTAATTCCTTAGTTCCTGAATCTGTAATTTTATAATATTTCCTTCTTCCTGAAGGAGTCTCTGACCAATAGGACTCAATCCATTGTTTTTTCTCTAAGCGTTTTAATGCGGGATAGAGGGTCCCCTCACTCATTTCATAGTGATCATCACTTAGCTGCTTTAGTAATTTAGTAATTTCATATCCATAAAGATCTCTCTGGTTAATAAGCGATAACAAAAGAAGATCAATACTTCCTTTTAACATTTCCTTATCCATTTCATCACCTGATTTCTAATTTGATACTATCATTGTAATACGATGTACATTGTATTACAATGTATATTTTTATCCTTTTGATTGGAAGTTGTTCACTCTAAAAGTTACTCGTTTTGGTCTTACCGCTTTGAATGTTCAGAGTACTTTCAAATAGCATTTCAAGTAATGCAGCTTTTATTAAATTTAGAAAGAAAATTATACGAGCAACAAAAAAAGCCGCAATCGGTGCGACTGGAAAAGGTTTTGAAACAAGTTAATTTTTTTAGGTTTACATATTTCTGATTCTGTTTCAATCGAACAAAAAGCGAGTATACAAAGTATTTTTCCATGCCTTCGAGTGTCATTGAAAATGCACTGGGTAGAAAGAATGGGGTTAAAATATTAATTTTCCTCTTATTAAGAACTTCGTTTCATCCATTTTTCGAACGCATTTTCAAATGCTATTTCTTCTGAATCTCCAAAACCACAACTTGCTGAAAAACCTGAGCATTCTAAATTTAATACTGTTTGCCATCCTAAAGTAAAACTCACATTTGATATAACAATACAATCTCCATATTTCAACTGTTTTTTTGTATAAGGATGATTTTTTAACGTATTGTAAAGTATGCTTTGAAAGAGTTGGTCTCTTTCTTCATTATCAGGTTGAGATACAATTAAACAACTAAACACTTATACATCCTCCTTTTTTGTTCGTATTAAGAACATTATAATATAATTTCCAAATAAGAACCAATACAAAGTTAAAAATTATAGTACTTAATTTATAATGTTGGAAACAGCACTATTTATGTAATACTATATTAAGGTGTAATGATGGTGATAAATTGAGCAAATTAGCAACTAACATTAAATTCTTCCGTGAAAAAAAAGCTTTAACACAAAAGGAACTAGCAGAAAAACTAGGAGTTTCTCGCTCAGTTGTAGCAAAATGGGAAAATGAAACCGCTTCCCCTGACCTAGAAACATTAATTACACTGTCAAAATATTTTCAAGTCAGTTTAGATCATTTAGTAGGGCTTCCTTATTTCCAAAATGAGATGTTACTTGAGTTAAATCAAATCTATAAAACAAACGATGAAAGCAATATAGAGATATTTGGGGTTGTCGATTATTTATATAAAAATACAAGACTCCATGAATACCTACTTAAATTCACAGAACTTCCATTAAAAGACCGGAGAATAGTAGAGAAAATATTTAATGTAGCAGTTGATGAATTTTATAAAAGAAAATAAAAAACACCACCCATATGCACATCCTGACAACTCCCACAGCTTTAGCAGTGGGCTTTCTCATTCAGGAAGTCTTCTTTTCTTTCCCTTTATACTCATAATTCATAAAGGTCCCTCCAGTTTATCAAATCAATTTTTCACAATCATCATTTATTTTAGTATAAACTATTTAGTCATAAATGTAGGTTATATGGGTAATACTTATAATTCTTTCGATAATGAGTGTATTAATTGGCAGTGCCAATTTTCACATGAACCAAGGTGTTTTATCCAATAAATGGTATAGCCTATGGTCACAGGTCGGTTTATTTTACGGAGAATTTTTCTTACCCATTCTAATTGCTATCTCCTATGCGTATTTGTGGAGGTTAGAACATTTAAATAAAAACTGGAATATGATCATGACCGCTCCAGTATCGGCAGCTAGTATTTTTTTATCTAAGATGCTAGTTGTCGGTATGCTGCTAATTTTTGTTCAAAGTTTGTTTTCCTTTTATACCTTATTGGAGGATGGTAGGGCTAACCTCTGCGCTCCCTAGTGAATTATTTGAATGGTTCATTCAAGGCTGGATAGCTAGTATTACAATATTCACTCTGCAATTGGCTCTCTCAATGCGTTTCCATAGTTTCGCTATTCCTATTGGTATCGGTTTATGCGCCACTTTTTTCGGTTTAGGCATGTACGTAATGGATTTAGGAATGTTATTTCCTCATTCCCTACTGACTACTGGGATGGGTGTACTTAGTCAATCAGGTTTTTCATCCCAAAGTGATTATCTTTTATTTTTAATAGTGAATCTACTATACTTATCATAGTTAGCACAGGAGCGATACATTGGCTGTGAAGGACGGATATAATAGCTTAAACAATGAGAAAGGATGTTATCGTGAAAACATTTTTATTAGTTACTGGTCTAGTCCTAATAATTATTGTTGGATTTTCCATCCTCCTATTTAATCCTAATAGGCTAACACCGGAAAATCCAAAAGGCAAAACATATTATTACACTATGGTGGTGAACGACGACACAAAGTTGGACAGTGACCAACGGTATGAATATACATTAAATGCTTATGACAAGTCAGGAGAAATAAAGACCCTTTCCTTTACCAAGTAGTAAACTACTGCGAGAAAGAACATATTTAGAGATTCACACAAAAATAAGCTTGAAGAGTTTCCAAGCCTATTTTTATTGGATTATGAGCGTTTTGAACCATTGATGATTCGCAACTAGTTATAACAAAGAGACAAAGAACTTCCTTATCTCCCTTAGATAAAGAGCATTATTAGGGAGATAAGATCCTGTAATGATTCTGTTTCCAAATAAGTAAATGGAAGCATTTAAATTATAAAAGTGATTATTCCTTACAAATTATCGCTTGCTATTTTTTCATAGGGTAGCGTCAGGGAAATGCCAATATAAAAAGCTAAATTTCTCGCAATTAAATGAGCATTTTGGCTTTTTTGTTACTATATCTATACGTTAGATGCTGAGGTTACTAGTATAAAATAATCAACATTTCACCACAATTTCTTATTGTACTAGCTCCCCCGTTTGTTCAATAAATTTTTTTGCTTTTCACCATTTATTCATCTAAATTCTGATTCATATTTTAGATTATATTTTTCAACAGCCAAGTTATAAGACTCAAGAATTAACGATTTGAATTGTTCAAATAAAAGCTCTGATGGATTCAGCACACACACCCATGCCATCCAACCATATACAGGGTGTGGGATAATTTTATTTATCTCTGTGAAATCAAAGTTCATATCTATAACCTTTCCTGCTGATGGTCTTTTAGGTATTGCACCAAACATGTTTGTAAAAGTGTTTTTTTTAATACCAATATTCACCCTAAAAATTGCCTCTCGATCCAAGTGAGATGATTTATCATTTGCTCCATCTTTTTCCTTGACGGTAAGTACATAAATACCTCTTTTTAAAGACCCATTAGGATTGTAAAAAACAACTTTTTCTCCCCATGCATTAATAAGTACCGTATGGTCTAAATTTTTTAGACAAAAATCAATGATTTTTATAGGACTTACCTCATTCATCATTTGAACCACTCAATTCAAAAACTTCTTTTACCATTTTACTTTGGATTAAATCTTTAAATACTTTACTAATGAAATCCTTCTCTTGGAAAGAATAATCTTGCTGTAGTTGTTTATAATTTAAATATTCCATTTTTTTTAACTTGCTATCCTTTTCTTCCACAATTTGATATATGCGATTTGAATAATTCACATTAAATTTAAGTGTAGTGGGATCTACCCATCCTTCACGAATAAAACCTTTCAACTTTTTTGGACACCTACATGGGTTATCATCGTTAACTAAACCACACTTTTTGTTCATGAAATGATAAAGATCGTTTCGAGACCTTTTTAAACGTTGTCTAAAATTATCTTTTGATATACTCATAATTTCAGCACCAATTTCATGAGGGACGGAGAAAATCTCACCTAATATAAACACAATCCTCTGTTCTCTAGTTAAGCACAATAACATTCCTGCTAAACAACCTTGACGAGCTTCTTCAATC
Organism: Schinkia azotoformans; assembly: GCF_035811335.1. Lineage (NCBI taxonomy): Bacteria > Bacillati > Bacillota > Bacilli > Caryophanales > Bacillaceae > Schinkia > Schinkia azotoformans. Next base: position 23,535 of record NZ_JARSMD010000013.1, on the reverse strand, counting down.
AATTCACTCCATTCAACTTGCTCAGATGGTGATAGGTCTTGGTCACTAATGTTCTCAAGATCTAGTTCATAATGTGAGAATGTAGGATATCTTTCTTCTAACCAAGTCTTTTTCATTGTCAAAAAGTGATTCACCGTAATTTTATACAACCACGTTCGAAAACTACTTTTGCCATTATACTGCCCTAACTTAGTTATGACTTTTATGATGACTTCTTGCGTAATATCCTCTGCATCAAATGGAGAAAGAACCATTTTAAAGGCTATATTGTATATATAATTTTGATGTTTTGAAATTAATTCTACTAATGCCTCTTCAGACCCTTGCAAGGATTTTGAAATAAGAAAGTCATCACTCTGTTCATCATATTCATGACTAAATATTTTTTGCATTGCGATTTCTCCTAATCACCACTCATCCATGAATAATAGACATATGGTGCATTTGAATAGATTTATTTTTTATTAACGAAACATAATTTCTAGCAAATTCACTTTCCCCCATGTTCTTTCCTACAGCTTGAGCAGCATCCATATCCCTCCAAATTGCAATATCTGCCCACCTACCGTCAATTGATTTGGTAAGTTTTCTACTAACATAGCCATCTTGCAAAGCAACAAAATTACTTTGAAATATTTGGGAAGCATTTTGGAATTGCTCTTCACTCACATCTTCCTCTAGTTCAAAAAATACGATTTCTACTACTTCTTTCATAATCTTCTCCTCCACCTATGAAAATATATGAAAAGTCCCATTATTCTTTTCATATATTTAGACTATTAAAAAAAGGTAGTGTGACAGAAGAAAGCAACATTTTAATATTATTTTTAAAACTAAAGGTATTTTATGATCATCGTATGACATTAAGACACACCTCGTTTTGTTGACCTCTTGCCCCCATTAGCATAATGGAAACATCGTTTTATTAAAAAGGTAACAATGGATAAAGTGGTACCTTAAATTGTTGATCCTGATCAATATCTGTTGTTTTCTTTCTTGAAATAAAAAATGCAACTAACGTAAAAATAAAAGTGATGATATATAAAAAACCTGTGGCGGATACAGCTATATTGATAGAGCTATTGATAGTAAATAAGATTTGAATACTTACTCCCAATATAATGGCCCATACGGGTGTATTATATTGGGAGTAAATATGGGAAAATCTACGAGGTAATAATCCATTCCGCGCCATCGCAAATGCCGTTCTCGAAATGCATAGAATAAAAGGATTCGCTGTAGCAGGTAAAGCAATAACAATGACCATATTAATCAATAATGGTCCGATACCGCCTAGAATTTGTTCGCTCGCAAGGAAGACTGGTGTTTTAGATGCCCCAAGCTCCGTCCATGGCACGACTCCCACCGAAACGAACAACAATCCAATATATAATAACATGACTATTAAAATGGACGAAATAATCGATATTGGTATAGTCCATGTAGGGTTTTTAATTTCCTCTGCGGAAGCTACAATTCCATCCCAGCCCACCATTGATAAAAAACCAACCAAAGCTGCTGCGAGGATCACTTCAATGCCTGTAGGCGCAAACGGCACAAATAAAGTGTAATCAACATGATTAAATCCAATGGCAAAAAAGGTTAACAGCAGGATAATTTCAATCACTACAATAAAAACTTGAACTTTACCACTCCATTGAACTCCCATTATATTCAGCAATCCTAATAAGATGAATAGAACGATAGCACTTACTATTGGCGGTGCCCCAGTTAAGGTATGAAAATAGCGGCCAAATCCTTGAGCAACGAAACTGCTGGCAGCCAGCTATGCTCCCCAATAGGCCCAGCCAATTACAGTTCCAAGTAAAGGTCCCATTGTTTCACGAACAAATTCATAGGATCCGCCAGCTCTTGGATATCTTGAAGACAATTCCGCATAGCAGAGACCCAAAAGAATTTCTAAAATGGCTGCTAGCATAAATGAAACAATAACGGCAGGGCCTGCCTTACCAGCAGCAACCCCACTTAAAACAAATATTCCTGCTCCCACCATTGCACCGATTCCAATGGATGTAGAGGCCCGGATTCCCAGAGTTCGAGTTAATTCCATTTTCTGCACCTACCTTAAAAGAGAGAGATTGCCTGTCAATTTATTAATCTTTTTCCGATCACCGTATAAAGCAATGCCCAAATAATATAAATCTCCACTTGTAAAGGTGGCTATTTTTTGAGTGTATGCTTCATAGGTTTTAGTGGTTTGTGCAGCATTAGTAAAATCAACCACAAGCAAATCTTGAAATGCTTCTGTTGATACTTTCTGTTTTAACACCTGTAAGCCTTCCTGTGTGGATTTTAAAATCGGAAGAGGTATCGTTGTAATCCCAGTATGTATTTGACCTGACCCATCCACTACATCAGATCCTATAATTCCTTCCACTCTCTTTCCTATCGTAAGAGCCAGAACAGCTGCAGTATTAGCTAATAAACCTAATGGCAGTTCTGAATCAATCAATAAAACACATTTAGTCTCATTATTTTGTTGGCTCACTTATTTAGAAAAACATATTTTCCGCATGAAGAAAATTTATCGAAAAAGAAGATATTTTTTGAAAGAACGGCTTTATAATGAATTCGGGGATCGAGTTACGATACATGGTGATTCAACAGGATTACATTTGATTGCTGAATTTGAAGGAATATATTTCACGGAAAGTCTCCTGTCAAGAATAAATGATTACGGCGTAAAAGTTTACCCTGTTGAATTGCTACCATTAACAAAGGATTTTATACAAACCATATCATTTTAGGCTTTGGAAATTTAGATGAAGTAAAAATAGCAGATGGTGTAGCAAAATTAAAACGTGTCTTGCTAACAAAATAATAGAGAAAACGACTCGGCAGATTCGAGTCGTTTTCTCTATTAATTATTCCGTTTCCTTATTAGTTCAAGAGTAGTAGCCTTATAATACCTTATTTAAAGTTTGGTTTAGCGTTAAAATCCCTGATTCAGTTAACACTTATTCAAGTACTATCATTTGTATTTGGGGTTACCTATCAACTATTTGATAGAATTCATTAACTCAAAGAAGTACTTTTGTTCATGAGTCTGATAAAGATTGAACCATGAATGTAATGTTTCTGGTGCAAATACGTCGAGCACCTTCAATACATGCATCGCAAATTCCAACGGAGCTATTCCTGATGCAGTAACTAAATTCCCATCAGTTACTGCTGGTTCCATTTCATAATATTTTTCTCCAATATAATTAGGACATACCATTTTCATATACTCCAAATTGTTGCTTGTATGTCTTCTTGAGTCTAGCAACCCCATCTTTGCCAGACCCACTGTTGCACCACAAATCGCAGCAACAACAATTCCTTCCTTTAAAGATTTAGAAACTTTTTTCAATATAGGTTCATGAATTGCTTCTATCCAAGTATTACCGCCTGGAAGAATTAAAACATCAGTACTTTTCAAAATACACTCATCAATAGATATAATAGGTAGTATTTTCAATCCTCCCATTGTAGTAACAGTTTTTTTATCAACGCCTACCGCAACCACCTCTAAAGGTGCTAATTCCTTTTTAAAATACCTTCCCGTGTTTAGTTCAGCAATTAAATAACCTACCTCCCAGTCTGACATAGTATCAAATACATAAAGATACACTTTTTTTGTATGCATAATTCACACTCCTCGTAATTAATTAATCGATATATCCTATTATAAAAAACCTTTACTGACATCCTCCGTCAGTAAAGGTTTCAACTTGATAATAATTAATTAGCTCATATAGAACTTCAATAATCTTTTGCTTTAAACTTATTGGTTCAATAACTTCAATAGATTTGCCATAGGGTAAAAGTAAAAACGGTACATACGCATGTAATGCTTCTTCTTCTAGTAGAAATATTACTTTCTTTGAAGTCCGTTCTTTGAAATGATGTCCTAAAAACCAATGCTGGCATAAGTCATCCAACGCACTTGTCTTACCACCCACAATCAAATGCATAAGTGCTTGCTTATCTTCTACTTCTGGAATTAGGTTTTTCATAAAAAATTCACTTGCCGAAAAAAATTGTGGTCGATTGAAGTTTATATTTGTTTGGATAATACTGATAATTCGCCCTACTCTAAAACTGCGGATTTCATTCCTTAGATGACAAAACGCAATAACATACCAGTTATTATTCCAATAAATAATTCCATATGGATCAACAATCCTACGCTTAGATTGCTCTTCACGACTTGTATGGTATTCAATTTCTACAGATGATTCGTTTACTATACCTTGCTCTAACTTCTTTAAAATTGGATCCATAGACGATTTTCCAATTGGGCTTATTACCTCAAGCCCTTCCAAATTTTGCTTGATCATTCTTTCCTGCTCTTGATTTGAATAACTTATAAGCTTTGATGTTGCTCTGTTCAATGACTCCCCTAAAAAATATCCAGATTCTTTTGCAAAAATAGCCGCATGAAGTAATGCAGTTTTCTCATCAACATCAAAAAGAAGAGGACTTTTAATAAAATTATTCAACAGAGTATAACCCCCATTATGACCTGTGTCAGATATAATAGGGACACCACTTGCAGAAAGTGCATCAATATAACGGTAAACAGTCCTTATATTAATCTCTAACTTTTCAGATATTTGTTTTGCAGTAATTTTCCTGCCTGAATTCAACATCCATAGAATCTGCATCATATTGTCAATTTTAGACATAAAAATCACCTCATTATTCACTCTATATGAATAAGTTCAATTCTACAATTTCATATTGATAGCGTACTTTAACATATTAAGTAAAAACCTCATTTATTTATGGTGCGGTTAATCGAAACTAATGCTAAACTACATCACTTCTTTTTTTCGACAATCTATAAATGATAAACAAACATCATATTCATCTAAGCTACCCGTTCAATAAGAAAAAGCATTACTGTTGTTGCAATAATGCCCCCCAAAGATTTAAGTACAATATTTTCCAATCTAATAGTTGAAATAAGGAAAAAGCAACTCTCATTGAAAAATCGCACTCGCTAAATAAAAAAGGAAGACTATTTATTATAGAAACCATTCACCCTGAGCAATTTTTTCTACTTTTCCACCAACATTTACTATGATTTCTCCATTTTCACCACTTGCCTTTAAAAACAATAACGATGGTCTTTTAATTTCATATCCTTGTTCTACACGAATATTAATTTTACTTTTATCAAAATACCGATATTTAACTAAGTAAGAAGCTAAACATCCATTAGAGCTTCCAGTAGCTGCATCTTCCGGAATACCAAAATAATCTGCAAAGTCTCGAACGTTTAAATTATTATCGATACTATATGTTTCAGGAGAGAAGACCATAATTGCTTTTGCATCAATATGCTCAATTAACTCAAAGTATTTTTCCTTATTTATTCTAACTTTTTTAATTGCTTCTAAAGATTTTAAAGGAACAATAATCACGGGAAGCCCTGTTGAAACCTCTTGGATAGGATATCTATCATCTATGTACTCTTTATCTAAATTTAGAACATCAGAAACCTTATTTGTATCTAATATACGACCAAATGTGGGTTTATTTTGTTCCATCCAAAGTATTTGTTCTTGTTTATCGAACGTTACGGGAATCTGTCCAGCTTTAAAATTTAAAATTAGTTTATCTATCGGTTCCCCAATTATTTCATTTTGAATGATATATGCAGTTCCTAAAGTCGGGTGTCCAGCAAAAGGAACCTCCTCATTGGGTGTAAAAATCCGAACATCGTAGCCATCATCTTTTTTTGTATCTGATAATATAAAAGTAGTCTCTGAATAATTAATCTCCTTGGCTATTTGTTGCATTTTATTATCTGAAAGGTTTTCTGCATTCTTAAAAACAGCAAGTTGATTTCCTGTATATTTTCCTTGTGAAAAAACATCTACAATTGAATAATTAATTTTCCCCATTATTTCTTTCCTCCGCCTGTGACTGTCATATTTTAGAAAGTAGCAATCTTTAAAAAACAGCCTTCCTTAAAGATTCTCTTTAATCATTTAATCAGTTCTGATATCCGTTTAAGCCCTTTTTGAAGCTCTTCTAATGATGCGTGGGAATATGACAAACGAAGATGTAGCTGGTTATTTTTATCATAGACACTACCCAGATTTAGTAAAATCCCTTCCTGAAGGGCTGCTTCAAATAATTTTCGAGTAGAAATACCAGTTTGTAATTGAAGCCATATATAAAATCCCCCACATGGTATATTCCATAAGGCAATATCAGAAAAATATGTATTTAAAATCTGAATTGTAAAGTCCCTTCTATATTTTAGCTCTGATCTTACTTGATCTACATAATCATCATACCATCCACTTTTTATCCACCTATTCACAACAAATTGCGATATCGAACTTGAACCGTAATCTGTTTGCATTTTTATATCGGCAAGGCGATCAATAACAGGTTCCGGTCCAACAATCCAGCCAATCCGTAAACCCGGACTTAGTGACTTGGAAACACTGCCAATATATAGGACATTCCCTTGCTTATCAATTGCTTTTATTGGCTTTGGCGGCGGGTTATCAAATATCAAATGGTTGATTGATTTTGCTAATCACTTTGCTTCTAAATTCATGATCATTTTTTAATTTATCAATAAATCCGTTTGGCACTTTAACTTCTACATCTTGTTCTGCCGTATGAACATAAAAATGGAACGTATATTTTGGAAATAAATGTCCGTCTTCAACAACCCTTTCGAACATTTCATTTATTGCCATTTCTTCTTGTTTGTTGCTCGGCTTATAATTATGTTGAAAATCAAAATACCTATAATTCAATTTTTCTTCTGTTATCTCGTCAATTAGCAACTCTGCCTCCATTCCATAATTAACCATAAGTTTCATTTTTAAGATTGGAGGTTCAATTTTAGTATCTATTTCTGATGTTTTAGAGTTAGCGGAGCCACCTCGTACTTCAACAAATTTACCATCAACAAATTGATAAACCTTCGTAACGGTTCCCTTATTTTCCAATATATCCATTGTTTCTATATCGTGTTCAAAACGACTCTCCCATGTATATAGCAGTTGATTTTCTGGATTGTACTGGTAGTTGCCTATTCTTAAATTATAAAGGCCTAAATTGGCATCCCTTTCTTTTTGTACGCCTGTCCATGCAATTTGCAATTTTCTATCTTCTAAATAGGCGATATGCTCATAATAAATATCCAGTCCCGTACCACCAGTTCGCTCAAATAAAGCGAAAAACTTTTTACCATCTAAATTTATAGAAGAAAGGAGATTTACTTTTTCAATTTTTTGTGGTTTTTCCGCTATTAATTTATATTTACCGTCCGCTTTATCAAATATAAAAAATTGGCCTAAGTGGACCCCACCATCTATAGTTGCAATTATTTCTAAGTCATCATCCTCATCTAAATTCACTACTTCAAAAGACAATCCATCGAAATAATAGGAAGAATCTTCTTCGGCTCCTTGTTCCATAATCCAGCTCTTAACCAATTCAATATTCACTTCATTTCCATCAACAATCAAACGGATATTGTCAGATGCATATACATAAATAGGTGCCGATGTGAATATAATTGGCAACATAAAACCAAGGATCAATATTATTAATTTCCTTTTCAACATCACATATTTCCCCTTTTCTTATATTGTTCAATCCACTAATTCAATGATCCGGCTCTTTAGTGAAGAGCGTTTCAAATTAATTCTACCATAAAAAACTCTTACATTTACCGAACTATTCTGAACCCTTTATAAAAGAAAAGAAACATCCCTTACGAAAGGAATGCTCCAGCTTGGTGAAGTATTTTAATATGGAAGTGCAATGAAATTCCCAATGAACATTTTGCAAATATACCTCACCTTAAATATTCATTTTCTTTACTGAAGTATTCTATCCTTTAGGAAATAGCGACTAAACTCCTTTTGCAATCGCATTCGTAAGTAATTTGACTTAATCATTGCTGGTCTTATTATTTGAAATAAGGGATATGAATGCAACAATAATAAACGATATTGCTAATGTATAAGCAAAATTTGAAAAATCAAATAGTACATACTCTCCTACAAGAAATGCGAATATTCCCATCAACAAGTACGATATAAAACTAACAAGTTTAGTATTTTTAGATTTTATAAAATGTTTAGGTATCTCAACTAAAGCAATAACCCCAAAAAGGATTAGCAAGTTTATCAAAACTATCCCCATAATTCCAACCCCTTAACAACGTCTAAGTGTAATTTCCCCGAAACCCACACTACATTTGGTTTATTATCCTGCCACTTCAGCTTAATATTCTGCCTATTAAGTTTTCTTTTCGATGCGCTTGGCAATCCCCAAATTTAACCAAAAGGGAAAGAGAGCATATACGATAGGCTTGCCATACATCCATGGAAAAGGCTTTATTTGAATTTATGTTCTCAACAGGTTGGCGAATTGAAGAAATTGTCTCATTAGAAATGAACAGTTCTAGTTGATCTGATCGTTCGTTCTCCTATTGTAAGGGGCGAAGGAGATAAAGAACGTGAAGTTTATTTTGTTGGTAAATTATGTTTCCAACTATTCAAGAAAAATGCGTCTTCACTTATTGATACGGATAGGTCAGGCTTTGAAGTTATCGTCACCTTTTCCCCGCTCACACCGTACGTGCGACTTTCACCGCATACGGCGTTCCAACTAATCCAATTCATTCAATTCTATGTATTGTAGTGAAGCACTTTTCTAATCTATGATTAAGTCATTTCTGCATAGTTTTATTTCACAAAAAACACCCCTCTACTTTTTTACCAAAAGAAATCCAATGCCCTTCTTTAAGTAACCTGCCACTCTATAAAGAAGATGTTGCCACCGCAATCTTCGTTTGGTTATAAAATGACCCTTTATTCAAAATAGAAATAGCAATCTCGAACTCTTGCCCTAGTTAGCGAAGAAGACGGAATAAATTATAAATCCTAATACTATTACTAGAATAAGTATGGCAGTACCTTTCCATCCTAAACTACCTACCAAATCGACAAGATTTCCATTTTGGGCTCTGTTTAAAGAATCGTTTAGTTTGCCGGTTGGATTATTTCTAATTTCTTGTTGCCTTAATCTTTCCCTTTTTTGCTCTAGAGTTTCTTTGTCTCTCATCAAATCCCCCTCAATTTTAGCCATTTTTCCAATTGTTTTAATTGTTCACCCATACACTCATTCTCGCCATTTTCTTGACATCTTCAATTGTAGTAATTTTATTGATTATTGTACGATCAAAATGAAGATACTCTATTTTTTGTTCTGTTGTTTGGTAATAATGAAAAGAAACTTCAATATTGGCCTCCGCTTTTTTTATTTCGGAAAGAATGGCTAGCATTCTTGCAAACTCTGAATCGTTGCCAACTACACTACCCCTCGTGCTTATGCCAATACTAGTCAGCACATCAACGTCCCTATAACTTGGGATTTCTGGCCCTTTCACAAGTTCGTTTCCAAACCCCATAGCCGTTGAAGCATTGTACATCGTATGATCCGGATATATTTTATTTACTATTTCTTTAAAATCATCATAAACTTGCTTCTCCCATACAGCTTCAGGATAGTAATCAATATATTCGTAATCACCGTAGCCTTCCCAAGCTGTAAATTGTAGATCGGCTTCTTTAACCGGTGTAGCCTTAATTCCATATTTACCGTCCTTAAAATTATATAAGCGGTCTTTAATTAAAAAAGGCTGATCATAACGTTCGTCTAGATATGCTTGTATTTCCTTACCAACCGTATACTTCTTCCAAGGGAACCCACTAAAACTGACATAAATGAATAGGGCGACGCTTAATAGGACCACACTACACATGATAAGTAACTTTCTGAAATACAGTTTCATGAACAATACCTCATTTCGGACTATTAAATTAATTCCAATTCTTATTTTACATTATTTAGTAAAAAAGGCTTTGATATTTACTAAATTTTTTCTTCTTCGCGTTTTGAATCCTTTAGTAAAATAAAGACCGTTTCGAAAGACTATTCACTTAAAACAAAGCATCAACTTGAATTCTCTAGATAAATCTAATAGCAGGAGGGGATGGCGTGCCAATAAAAATTCTATTACTAATGACGTTATTCATGCTTCAGTTTATTTCTGTGACGAATGCAGAAGTGCCACTGAAGGCTACGTTTGTTCGTGACCACCAGTTATGGATGAAAGAGGGAGATCAAGTAATTCAGCTTACCAAAGATAAATATGTGTATTCACCCCAGTGGTCTTATAGTGTTAGTGGCTTTGAATGGTATCTAAATGGAAAAAGGACGGTTTTTTGTTGAAAATAAGATCACAAAAATTGCTGATATTGATGTATCCGCCAAGCAGGTAGAATATACACCAAAAGGTTATGTAGACCTAGATTTGGAATGGCTGTCACCTTCCGAAGTGATCGTCGCACGGTCACAGGAAAACAAAGCGTGGGAAGAGGGACCAGTTCCCAAAATGTTCACCTCTCTATATCAGATAGATTTAAGCTCAAGAAATCAGGAGCAAATTACATTTCCAAGAGAAAATGAGTTAGATGATGATCCTCAAGTTGTAGGATCTTCTCTAATATGGGTACGTAGGCAAGAAGAAACAAGCAAATATCTGGATAAAAGATGTTGATTTTTCACCGGTATTATTTAAAAAATAAACGCCAGAGCATTGTAAACTCTAGCGTCTATCGATCCAACTACCCCAAGTTATCAGTTAAACTCCATCTTCCAGCTAAAATATTCATTATCAGGATTTTTCACATAACGAAGATTGGCGTCAAACTTATTGCCATTCTTACTTGTTAATCCTTTTACCTGTGCAACGCCATTTTTCAGGAGAGATTTAACCATCGACTTCGTTGGCTTCTTTTTCATCGAAGCCAAAAACTTATCATTCTTCCAAATCACAAATTTACAGCCATTTTTCCAATTGCTGCAGCCAAAGCCCTTTTGGCCTTCAATTACTGCATGACCGCATAACGGGCATTTACCTAAAACTTCTACTGATTTTTTCGCTGTCTCCACTTCATGGATCGTCACTTCTTGGTCCGCCTTTATTTTCAACACAGAATCTACCGTAAAATTAAAGATTACCTTTAGAAAATCATCTTTCCGATATTTTCGTTTTTCAATATCTGCCAGCGTTTTTTCTATACGGCCAGTGAATTCAAGATCAAAAAGATCTTTAATCGGAAACGTTTCTACTAATTTTTCACCAAGCTCTGTGCAGAGCAGGTTTTTATTTTGAGTTGTAATATATCCTACATCCTTCAGTTTTTTTATTGTTTCAGCTCTTGTAGCTGGAGTTCCAATACTGAATCCACTCAAAATCGAAACAAGCATTTCCTCATTGTCTTCTTCTTTAAAGTTCTTCCCGCATGTTTCCATGACACGGAGTAGTGTTTTTTCGGTATGGTGTTTGGGAGGTTTCGTTACGTGAGAAGTCAGTTCATGCTTTTCGATCGCAACCATTTCATTCACTTCTACAAACGGTAAAATTGTATCTTTCGATTCTATTTTTTCAACTTTTTTCCAGCCTTCTATGAGCTGCACCTTTCCTTGCGAATGAAAAAAACCTGGAACACCATCAACACCCGTTGTAATTTTCGTTTCCTCATATTCAGCAATCGGCATAAATTGGGCAATAAATCGATTTTTAATCGCTGAATAAACAATTTCTTCATCACTTGTTAGTGACTTGGGTTTTAAATAGGTTGGAATAATCGCACTATGGCTTTCAACCTTTGAGTTATCAAATACCCGCTTTAGTTTTGAAAAATTAATTTCATTTGCGAACGGATGGCCTTGTTTTAAACCTTCCAAAACCTTGGCAGCCCTACCCACTAAACTTTCCTCTAACACAACGCTTGCTGTACGTGGATATGTAATGAATTTTTTCTCATACAAGCTTTGTGCAACTTTTAATACCTTATCTGACGTCCAACCTTTGTATTTGCTTGTAATCGTTCCTTGGAGATTTGAAAGATTAAAAAGGTAAGGGGGATATTCTTTTTTATGCTCCACTTGTTTATCGAGAACTTGACCCTTTTTCCCTGCTAAAGCCTGCTGAATCTTCTCTAAGTGAGTAGGATCTTTAAATTTTTCTTCCTTATCCTCTTGATAAACAGCATCATAACTTTCGTTGTTAGAGGTTTGAAAAGTAGCATTCAATTTGTAGTAATTTTCCGGCTTAAAGTTTTTGATTTCCTGATCACGGTCATAAATGATCTTTAGGGTTGGTAAAAGCACTCTTCCAATATTAAGGGCTTGTCCTTTCCCTTTTTGATACTTTAATGTGGCAACAGATGTAAGATTAATGCCGATGACCCAGTCAGACCATTGTCTACTTATACCAGCATCTTGAAGCGGTCTTAACTCTTCATTAGATTTAAGTGAATCCAGACCTTTCAGCACTTCATCCGGTGTCCATTCGTTAAGAAGGAGCCTAAATACCGGCTTATTTACCTTCAAATTATAAATAATTGTATCTCCGATAATTTGCCCTTCACGATCATAGTCGCAAGCGGAAATAATCGTGTCGACATCGGGTCGTTTCATTAAGCGATAGATTGTTTTTAACTGCTTTTCAGCACCGGCATCCTTAAAGTCACGGTTCTTTGGGCTGGATTTTACTTTGTAGCGGAACGAATCCGGGATAAAAGGAAATTTCTCCATTTTCCAGCTTTTCATTGAAGGCTCATAATCCTTCGCATCATAGAGCTGTAAAAGATGCCCAAATGCCCATGTTATACAATAGCCATTACCCTCATAATATCCATCTTGTTTTCCTTTTATTTTTAGTGCATCAGCAATATTTTTAGCAACCGATGGCTTTTCAGTTAAAATGACGGCAACCATTCATTAGCCAACTCCTTATTTACCTGACTCGAATTAAATTATAGCATAATTAATATTCTCTAATTGACTTTAAAGTGAGTTTTTTTCAATATAGACAAAACACACAATCACAACTATTGCATATATAGTACATTATTGAATCATGTTGGAGGAGATAAAGTTGCTTATACATGTTGTAAGAAGCGGAGATACGCTTTGGCAAATTGCTAGTCGTTACAACGTGAATATAAATTCAATTGTAGAAATCAACGGACTGCAATTTCCAAATCAACTTGTGATCGGCCAATCCTTGATTATTCCCGTATCCGGCACAACTCATGTAATTAAATCGGGAGAAACATTATGGTCCATTGCACAGAAATACGGTGTCACAACAAATTCAATTATTCAAGCTAACCAACTTACGAATCCTAATCTTCTATATCCCGGGACCAAATTGATCATCCCACCACTTACCTATGTTGTTCAATCAGGTGATACACTATCAATCATTGCAAGACGCTTTGGCACTACTGTTCAAGCGATTGTCCGCGAAAATCATATTCAAGACCCGAATTTAATTCATGTTGGTACCCATTTAATCATTCCTAGACCAAAACCAACAATCGAGGTTAATGCTTATACGTACCAAGGAAGTGAACAGGCTGCTGCGAATTCGATTAATGAAGTTGGCCGTCATCTAACCTATCTAAGTCCATTTGCTTATATGATTAAAGAAGACGGAACGTTAGAGCCCTTCCCAGACCGGTTAGCCATTTCTGCCGCTTATGCAAATAATGTCGTTCCAATGATGTCGATTACGAACTTCACGTCGACTTCACTTGGTTCCAATTTAGCAAATAAGATTTTAGCGAGCCAGGAATTAAGTGAAAAGGTCCTAACAAATGCCATTAAAGTTATGGATGAAAAAGGATATCGCGGTTTAAATGTCGATTTCGAAAATGTTTTACCAGAGGATCGAGAAAATTACAATCGTTTTATGCAGATGGCAGTCGATCGCCTACATCCGAAGGGCTATTTTGTCTCCAGTGCACTTGCACCAAAAACGAGTGCTGCTCAATCAGGGCTGCTTTACACAGCACATGATTATGCTGCCCATGGACGAATCGCTGATTTTGTCGTTTTAATGACCTATGAATGGGGTTACCGACTTGGCCCGCCACAAGCAATTTCACCAATTAACCAAATGAGGCGCGTCATCCAATATGCCGCAAGCGTGATGCCTCCGGAAAAAATTTTCTTAGGATTCCAAATCTATGCCCGCGATTGGGTGCTGCCACATGTGAAAGGTCAATCCGCTAGAACCTTCGGTGTCCAAGAAGCGGTAAGGCTAGCCGTAACACACAATGCCACGATCCATTACGATGAAGCGACACAATCCCCACATTTCCGATATGTAGATAATGAAGGTAAAGAGCATGAAGTTTGGTTTGAAGATGCACGCAGCGCCCAAGCAAAATTTGATTTAGTCAAGGAATTTAATCTACGCGGTGTTAGTTACTGGGCATTAGGCTACGCCTACCCACAAAATTGGGCATTATTAGAGGATAACTTTAATGTAAAAAAATTAATATGAAATCATTTGAAAGAGGCTACTCCGTTTGTTAGAGGTAGCCCCTTTCTTAGTTCAGGAAATTTCATTAACGACTGTATTTCCCACGCTCTTGTAAAAATTGATAAAACACTTGCGCACCGGCACCACGTGTCACTTTTTGAGCCGGTTCAAAATTATTATTTTTTGCCGGCATGATGCCCAAATGATGAACAATGGCAGCATGGCCTTTATTATTAATTTTATTTGCATCAGTAAAGGTAATATTAAATAAGTTTGGAACTTCTGCCAGCTTTTCTAATCTCATTGATTTTACAATCATTTCAGCTAATTCTTCACGAGTGACCGTTTCATTTGGTTTGAACTCACCTTTTGACTTATCTAGTAAGCCCTGCTGAACTGCTGATTCAACATAAGCAAAATAAGGTGAATTGCTTTGCACATCAGCAAATGTGGCTGGTCTGTCCCCGCTCATATAGTTCATTTTATAATAATATGGGTCTGGATTTGTTACAAGCATCATCATTTTAACCATTTCGCCTCTAGTTATCTCTTCATTTGGTTTAACGAGGCCGGCATCGTCAACATCAATCGCATAGTAGTCAATTAATAGTTGTAGTGCTTTTTCATTTGGATGTCCTTTAATATCTTTCACGTCAACTTTTCCGCGAATTGGTTCACCGGTCTCCATTGAGACCCACTTTCCTTTTACAGCATCAAGGTAAATAGCTTGATCCTGCGGTTTCATTGCTAAATGATATACCACTTTTACTTCCGGGGCCTTGTAAATTGGTCTTGATGTTGAATAATCTACATTTTCAATATACAAATATTTCGGAACAATCGTGAAGTTGTCAAAATATACTTCTTTCGCTTTTTCAGCTGAAACTACATTTTTTGTATCCGGGAACTTTGCCTGTGGATCCCAGCTTTGATAATATTGGAAGACTTCGCCAGTTTCCGTTGAGATGGTCACACTCATAAACTGATCCTCGACAATAATACCGTCAACAAGACGATGGAAAGTAAAGTAAAACTCTTTCATTTTCTCAGGATTTTCAGGCTTAGGATTACGAATCGGGTCGAATGTTACCGCATGAAGCTCTGTTGGTGCAAATGTTTTTAGTGTTTCCTTAGCTTTTTCGAGAGCTTGTTCATAATTCACAACCTGCTTGACTGTTTGGTCTTCACTTAATGGCTGATATCTGCTTGGATCTTCTTTATAGTAATTGGTAATTTGACCCGTTTTACCATTAACGGATACATTAATCCAAGTTTGCCCAGTCCTCCAATTCAAATTCCAAACCGGATATTTTTGATATTGATCAACATCATTAAAGTAAATATTCTCCAAGGTTGCATCAGCAGGAATGTTAAATTGTTCTTTCGCTATATCAATTGCCTGTTCCTGTGTTAAATCTTTATTTGCTGGTGCAGTCTGTGTTGGTTTATTAGGTGACAGTGGTTCAAGTTTTGCAGCATAATCCTTCATTTCGATTGGCTTCCCACTATAATCGAGCCATTTTCCCGTTTTTGCATCAATATATGGATAATTAAAGCGGTTATCATAGGCCAATTTAACTGTACCTTGATTGTCAGTACGAACTTGATAGTTATAGATAGTTTGATATTTTAATTGAATCTCCATGCTGTCCTTCATTTTTTTCTCAGCGTCTGCTTGAGACATCATGCCTGAAGTTGGCGGAATTTTAACATCGTCATTCCAACGATAATCGTAGCCAACTACCTCTCCATTTCCATCAACAACGACTGAAATATACTGATCCTGGAATGAAATATTATTTTCCACACGCATAAATGAGTAGTAATAGTTTGCATTTCCATGTAAAGGTGGTTTTTGATTAGATAGATTAGTAGTATCTAATTCTACAACATTAGCTTTTTGTGGGGCTTTATCTTGCAAAAATTGCTCGGCAATCTTCTTTGCACTTTCCCAATTGTATTTTGGAGGATAGGATGGCTGTTGATTGTATGTATCCTCCCAGCGGTTCATTGAAATTACCGTACCATTTTCAGCATCCACCGTTACACCGATATTTCCATAACCATTCTCAGTTTGCCGATTCCAATTTATATTCCAGATTGTACGATTCCCTGGATACCAATTGCTTTGATAACTTACTGATTGTTGTGTATAATCCTTCGGTACTGTCGTAAAGTTTTTTGCAATTTCAATTGCCTGTTCTTTAGAAATTTTTGCTGAAACCGTTTGATCCTGTGCAGCCATTGTTTTAACAGCAGCTGATGATACAACTTCGGGATTTTGTTTCATTACGGCTGATTCCGCGCTCGCAAATGGGACTGCAGCAATTTGCGGTAAAACTAACAAACAGCTAAATATAATAGCTTTCTTCTTCATACCCAATGCCCTCCTTAGACAAGTTTTTTTCTTCATACTATTTAGACGTATTCATTTGGATAAAGTTTCATTCGAAAGAAAATAATTCAAAAAAATTTTTTACCAAAAAATTTTTCTAATATTTTTTTATTGTCTTGTTTTCTTCATGGGTAAATGCTATATTAGTACTAATCAACTTACATAAAGTGTAGTTGATATATATTTTCGAGCACTTTCGTGCAGGATTTTTTAGGAGGATTAAATATGCAAAACGGTAAAGTAAAATGGTTTAACGCAGAAAAAGGATTTGGATTCATCGAAGTAGAAGGTGGAGACGATGTATTCGTACACTTCTCAGCAATCCAATCTGAAGGTTTCAAAACTTTAGAAGAAGGTCAAGAAGTAACTTTCGAAATCGTTGAAGGTGCTCGTGGTCCTCAAGCAGCTAACGTAAACAAAGCTTAATTTGAACCCTAACATTAATGAATAAACCTATAAATAAAAAGACTACCTTTGGGTGGTCTTTTTTTGTTTCAATAATTTATGAATGAAATTCACGTTACCTACAAACTCTATATATAGAACTTCTATGAGGAGGAATACATATGGGTGAACCTTTTAATGATCTAAAACAGGTTGAACTTTCAATCGAAGCAGCCCAAAAAATGGTCGGTTCTGCAACGATGAGTATGGAACCGGGGCAGCTTCAAGCTGCAACAGATGCCATAAATGCTGCCCGAGGTCAGTTGCAAAATGCTCTTAATAACGCAACTGGAGTTGATAATGAATTTTTAAACGAACAAGAGTCGCTCTTGCAAGATTGTGAAGAGCAATTAAAAGAAGCAAAACGTTAAAATTTATTTTAGTTTTATCGAAAAAGCTGATTAGAACCTAGATGGTTAAACTAATCAGCTTTTTCTTTTCATTCCTTTAGTTCAAGAAAGCTCTCTACCATATTTTTGAAGCTCGATCCCTACCGTACAGTTTTTAATACAAAAGCTTTGCGCATACTTTTTTCCATATTCCTTTCGGTGATGATGGATCAAAAAACATCCGTTGCAATATGTATCTAAAAGAGAGCCAACTTTTTCAATAACCTGCTTTCTATCCACCTAATCACCCCTATTTATTACCCATTTTGCAGTTCTATACGGCTGTCAATATCAATTCCATTTAATGCTTGTAACGCTAGTTGATCACATTCTTTATTTAATTTCCTTGAAATCGGCTCATAAATTGGTTTGATTCCAAGCTTTTTCATTTTATCCTCAATTCGGTCAATCCAGCGGATGAATTCATCTTCATACACCGGCCAATCTCCACTTAATTGATTTAAAACAACCTGTGAATCCCCTTTAAACGTCACTTCAATATGGTGAACACCTAAATTCTCCAACTCCTGCAATAATAGCCAAAACGCTGCATACTCCGCCTCATTATTAGACTCCAGCTCATCAAATGAACTGTTTTTCCGTACCCGATATTGTTTATTATTTTGCGTAAAATATATAGAAACTCCTAAGCCGGCTTTTCTAGTATCTATATCATATCCCCCATCAAAAAAGGCTACAATATCATGTGGCTCCGTCTCAATTCCTTTTACGTACTGCTGTAATTCTTTTTTCGACCATGATTGATCTGATGTATCATAAAATACTATATCTTTTACCCTGCTGGTCTTTTCAAAATCTTCGACAAGAAAAAGCGCTTCATTCGCCGGTAAAAAATCCGAAGTAAGTTCAATCTGTCTCCCCTTTGGATGCTTATATGTCCAATGAATTGATACTTTCACATCTTAATCCCCTTTCGACAGTTTAGGCTTATTTTATCATATTCGCTTCCATTTCAAACGTATCATATTTTGTTAACTAATTTTTGAAAATTATGA
Source organism: Schinkia azotoformans (assembly GCF_035811335.1). NCBI lineage: Bacteria > Bacillati > Bacillota > Bacilli > Caryophanales > Bacillaceae > Schinkia > Schinkia azotoformans. The sequence continues at coordinate 4,899 of NZ_JARSMD010000013.1, read as the reverse complement.
TAGAATAACAGTTATTGATTTTAAATAAGTAAGGAGACTCATCCAATGAAAAGACAACAAGTAATCGCTGATGTTAGTTTATTATTGGTTACTTTTATTTGGGGTTCAACGTTTGTACTCGTTCAGAATGCCGTTGCCCTTCTTGAACCATTTACATTTAATGGCGTCCGCTTTGGCCTTGCAGGTTTATTTCTAATTGCCTGGCTTTTTGTTTTTAAGCGAAATATATTATCAATGATGAACAAAAAGCTTTTATTATCCGGTGTAATTATGGGGACATGGCTATTTACTGCATACGCTTTACAAACATTTGGACTTTTACATACAACTTCCTCTAAAGCGGGCTTTATAACCGGATTAAGTGTAGTATTAGTTCCTTTATTTGGGTTTTTATTTTTAAAGGAAACACCAAAACGATTTGCTATCTTCGGTGTTGGAGTAGCCACGATTGGTTTATATTTATTAACATTAGGAGACAGTTTAGCACTTAATTTTGGAGATATATTAGTGTTTTTTTGTGCGATTTCTTTTGCGGCTCACATTGTAGTAACCGGAAAATATACACCATTGTATTCCACTCTATTGTTGACCATCGTCCAGATTTTTACAGTATCAGTGCTTAGCAGTATTTCCGCTGTACTTTTTGAGGATTGGCAGCGAGTGTTTGATTCAGAGGTTATGGGAAATGCTAATGTTTTTCTCGCGCTTATTATATGCTCTATTTTTGCTACAGCCTTAGCTTTTTTAGCGCAAACAAACTTTCAAAAGTTTACGACACCAACTCGTGTTGCCCTGATTTTTGCAATGGAGCCCGTGTTTGCAGCTATTACAGGCTTTTTTTGGGCAAATGAACGACTTGGAAGTAAAGCCTTACTTGGCTGTTTGTTGATCTTTATTGGTATGATTTTAGCAGAGCTCCCGCAAAAGGTTTTTGATGGGTTAGTGAAGAATAAGCGGAGTTATGAGGCAAAATAAATGCTTATTATGTGGGATCCTTTTGTTATCCACCATCAAACTGGGGTATCCTCCCTTTTGATGGTGGTTTGTTTTATCCTCACCAAATTGCGCTCTGTTTACTTTTGATGGTAAATAATCTGGATTTATCCTCACCAAATTCCACTCTACTCACTTTTGGTAGTAGATAACCTGCTTTTATCCTCACCAAATTCCACTCTACTTACCTTTGGTAGTAGATAACCTGCTTTTATCCTCACCAAACTTCACTTTACCTCCTTTTGGTGGCAGATAACTTTTCTGCACTTCCTCCGCATCTTTCAATTCACACAACTATGACAATTATCACATACAACTCCTGTCAGTTTATTTAAAATTGTTAAAAAACAGACATAATTATAAGGGAGCTGTATGGCAAATGTATTTTACAAAGCAGGGATTTACTGGAGCAAGCCTTCTCCTTAAATCTATTGCACAACAAGGCGGACACAAACTCTTTGGATGTCATGGGGAGGTTCTATTACCCGTTTTTGATAAGCTAGACGAAAATAAAGATATTTCATTTTTTCTAATGAAGCATGAGCAAGCTGCCGTTCATGCAGCAGATGGATATGGGAGAGCATGTGGAAAAGCTGGCTTTGCTTTAATTGGAGCAGGTCCCGGAGTGACAAATGCGGTTACCGGTATTGCAACAGCCTTCAGTGATTCAGTTCCAATGGTAGTTATCGTTTGTCAAATTGAATCTGAGAAAATTGGCAAAGACTCTTTCCAAGAAGTTGATGTGAGTGGATTAACGATTCCGATAACAAAACATTATATTAGAGTTGGGAATTTAGAAAAATTACCTGGAGCAATTGAAAAGGCTAAAGTTATCTCCGAAGGTGGTAGACCAGGTCCCGTTGTTATTGAAGTTCCAGCTAACTTGTTAATGGCAGGCACTGAAAATATTTCCTATGACTTAACCCCAACCGTTGTTGAACAGAAAAAAACAGAAAAAGCAGTAAGCAAAAATGCTATTAAGTATGTTTTACAAGCACTTTCTGAGTCAAAAAAACCTGTCATTTTAGTTGGTGGTGGAGTTGTTATTTCTGATGCTTCCGCCCTCCTAACGAAATTTGTTGAAAAAACAAAAATTCCTGTTGTTAGTACTTTAATGGGTATTGGCTCATTTGATAGCAAGCATAGTCTTCATTTAGGAATGTTAGGTATGCATGGTACATTTGCCTCCAATAAGGCCGTTCACAACTGCGATTTATTACTTTGCCTTGGTGTTCGTTTTAGTGATCGTGTTACCGGAAAGATGAGCCATTTCTCTCCGAAATCACTTAAAATCCAAGTTGACGTAGATCCATCAGAAATAAATAAAATTGTACCAATTGATATACCAGTTGTTGCAGATATTAATGCCTTTTTATCAGAATTAAACCAACTAATAAATGAAAAAGAAATTACTGAAAACTGTGCTGAATGGGTTGCAGAAGTTACTAATTTCAAAAGAACGGTGCCTCGTTTTGATAAAGTAAACAGCGTCCTTAAACCACAAGAGGTACTGCAGCTTGTTGACCAATACTCAGATGTTGATAGCATTGTTGTTACAGATGTTGGTCAGCATCAAATATTTACGGCTCACAATTATAAATTTACAAAGCCACGTACGTTCTTATCCTCAGGTGGTTTGGGAACAATGGGATACGGCTTCCCGGCAGCGATTGGTGCTGCTGTTGCAAATAGTGCCCATCCAATCATTTGTGTTACTGGAGATGGGAGCTTCCAAATGAATTTACAGGAATTAAGTACGGCTGCTTTTTATAAACTGCCAATTAAAATAATTGTCCTAAATAACGGCTATTTAGGAATGGTTCGTCAATGGCAGGAATTATTTTATGACCGCCGATATTCTTCAGTAAAAATATCATCACCCGATTTCGCAAAACTTGCAGAAGCCTATGGTGTTCCTGGATTTAAAGCGAAAAATGCGGAAGAAGCACAGGGTATCATTAAAAAAGCATTTAAACATGAAGGCCCTACACTACTTGAGTTTGATATTGTTGAAGAAGAAAATGTTTATCCAATGGTACCGCCTGGAGCCGGAAATGATGAGGTAATTTTATCAAGATAAGTGTTAAAAACCCCTCGAAAACTTTTCAAGGGGTTTATTTCTTATAAAATATTTCGTTCTTTTATCAATTTATAGGCGGCTTTTTTACTTTTTATATTATGTGCCTTGAACATTTCTAAAATGGCAATATAAAAACTACCATCAAATTCATACTGTGCTTTTAGTGTAATTTCAATGGCCAGATTTACTAATTTATCTGATGATGCTGTATATATTTTCCCAAATTCAATAAATCCAAGTGTATCTTCGCGAAAAGAAAAACCTTTTGTTTGCAAATGGTTTAAGTAGTCGCTTGTTGAAGCTGCTAGCATACCAACGTTCTCCTCTTTTTTAACTGATACTTCTAATAATACCGAAAATCGGACAAATCATCTATGTTTTTTGTTCATCATTTTTTTGAAATCCGATAACTAAGCGCCCCTGTTGCAACACCCAATAAGGCACCACCAAGTACTTCTTGAGGCTGATGACCTAACACCTCTTTTATCTTTTCTTCTTTTTCTTCATGGAGTTCAGCCCTCTTCTGCTGTTTTTCTAAACGGTCAAGGTCTTCATAAAGATCATTTACCCTAATCGATAACTCCCCCGTTTGCCTACGGACACCTTGGGCATCATACATGACAATTAATCCAAAAATCGTTGATAGCGCAAAGTCAATAGTTGATATACCTCGTTTTAGCGCAATGAAGGTTGCTAATGAGGAAACACCAGCTGAGTGGGAGCTTGGCATACCTCCCGTTTCAAAAAACACACCCCAATCCCATTTCCCTGTACGCACTTTTTGGATTGGGATCTTTAAAAACTGTGCCAGCCCAATCGACAAAAGGGCAGTCGTAATCCCTCTATTCATAAATGAATCCACCTCCAATTAGACTTAAGCAATGTTTTTTAATATTATGGGTCAATTCGGGAGAAAATATTGAAGGTAAAATTCAAATATAGGAGGAAAAAGCAATGACAAAAGACGCAAACCGTGGAAAATTTGCACCATCTGTAAATAAACAAGGTCACCCAGAGGGATCTGCCACAAACCCTAAATCACAACTAGAACAAAAAGCAAAGAAAAGTAATACGAAAATTTAACCACAAAAAAACCTCGGCTAATAAGCCGAGGTTTCGTTCTTTATCATTATCCCCCACATATGCCGTGCTCAGTATGTCTAAAAAAACCCGCTCTCGCAGGTGGGTGTTCGCATTAACCGTTTCATCTTCCTCATGTCGTCATGGACAAGGCTTGACGTCCTGGTCAAAATGTAGAACTCCCTTATAAATAGCATCGGTTTTAGACACAGTAGAGTCACCAACATCGTAGGTTATCTTTATTATAACGAACACTATTCCATATTGCAAATACGTTTCATTGCCAATGTATGCAGTTATTTCTTAATCTGATGGCTTTCTAACTTATCTATTTCCTGCTCTGCATAGGACGCAAATTTTGCAATTCGTGATCGTTCTTCCATCCTCTTGGCATTGTTATTTCTCATTGCATTAGGGTTTGCGTTTTTGGATCTGCCCATTGTGGATACCTCCTAAAAATTATCGGTCAAAATTAGTATTTGATTTTTACAATAATCTTAGTGGTGGGAAATCATAACAACAAGAGCCCAGTATAACTGGACTCTTTAACACATTAATATTTATTATTATTTAACAGTTACAGTTTGGTCAGCTTCGTTCCAAGCTACGTTTGCACCTAATGCTGTTGCTACAGCACGTAATGGAAGAACGGTACGGCCATTTACTACTTTTGCTTTTGTATCCATTGTGATTTTAGCACCGTTCAGTGTTAAGATGTTGCTGCCAATTGTTAATTGAGCGACTTG
>NZ_JARSMD010000012.1:0-73613 GCF_035811335.1 Schinkia azotoformans | reverse complement strand
AAAGGCATCGCTGGGTAGCTATGTGCGGACGGGATAAGTGCTGAAAGCATCTAAGCATGAAGCCCCCCTCGAGATGAGATTTCCCATTCGTAAGAAGTAAGATCCCTCAGAGACGATGAGGTAGATAGGTCTGAGGTGGAAGCGTAGCGATACGTGGAGCTGACAGATACTAATCGATCGAGGACTTAACCAAATAGAAAAGCGGAGGCGCCTGTTTAGCGACGTATGGACTGGAGCACATCGACTGAGATAAAGGAATCACGAAGAGCGTAGCGATTCGATGATGACTTATCGTAGGGAGATGGGTGAAGTCCACTAGTCGCTAGGCGCCGGAGCTGGACAGTGAATGCACGGTAAATATGAATGCAGATTATCTAGTTTTGAAGGAACAACCTTCAATTTAATATATGTTTGGTGACGATAGCGAAGAGGTCACACCCGTTCCCATTCCGAACACGGAAGTTAAGCTCTTCAGCGCCGATGGTAGTTGGGGGCTGTCCCCCTGTGAGAGTAGGACGTTGCCAAGCAAACAAAAAGAGTAGCAGAGATGCTACTCTTTTTGTTTGCATATTTTGGGACAGAGAACCCGACCCTGTGGCTCTGGCTCACCCAAAATTTTCATAATTCTAATTGACAATGATTATCACTACTGTTAAGATAAAAATAGGTTATAAATGATAACGAATCTCATTATCAACTGACGATCTTATTATCAATTAACAATATATACATAAAATCGATGAAGTAAACTACAGGGGAAAGTAAGTTATGAAAAAACGATATCTTGTTTTCGCGTTAATTGTATTATCGGTGGCTTCGATTTTTATCGGGGTTACCGATCTATCTCCAAAGCACATTTTCAATTTAAGTAATGATCAAACGCAAATCTTATATGTCAGTCGTATACCGCGTTTATTGAGCATTATTATTGCAGGAATGGGTATGAGTGTTTGTGGATTGATTATGCAGCAGCTGAGCAGAAATAAGTTTGTATCACCGACAACTGCCGGGACAATGGATTCGGCAAGATTCGGGATTTTAGTTTCGCTTATGCTGTTTTCTTCAGCAGGACCACTTGAAAAAATGCTGATTGCCTTTGTATTTTCACTTGCGGGGACATTTTTATTTATGAAAATTCTCGACAAAATTAAGTTTAAAGATGCCATCTTTATTCCTTTAGTAGGGTTAATGTTTGGGAGTATCGTAAATTCAATGACAACCTTCTTTGCTTACAAAAATAATCTCATTCAAAATATGTCATCGTGGCTGCAAGGAAATTTTTCACTCATGATTCAAGGGCGGTATGAACTCCTATACATCAGCATTCCGTTATTGATTGTTGCCTACCTTTATGCAAATAAATTTACGATTGCTGGGATGGGGGAAGAATTTTCGACGAACTTGGGTCTGAAGTATAAGCAGGTTGTTAATATTGGTTTAACAATTGTCGCCTTAATTACCTCATTAGTTGTGCTTACCGTAGGGATGATACCTTTTCTCGGGTTGATTATTCCTAATATTGTGACAATATATCAAGGGGATAACCTTCAGAAAAATCTTCCGCATACCGCATTATTGGGCGCAGTGTTTGTGCTAGCCTGTGACATTCTAGGTAGGGTCATTATTTATCCTTACGAAATTGCTATCGGCGTAACCGTAGGCGTCATTGGGAGTGGAATCTTTCTTTACCTGTTATTGAGGAGAAAAGCTTATGAGTAATAAGGTCAAAATAATCGTTCTTGTCGTATTATCAGCTTTATTAGTAACGCTATTTTTGTTTGTCGACATCGGCAGCAATTGGGATTACATCCTGCCAAGTAGGGGGAAGAAGATTCTTGCCATTATGTTAACGGGAACTGTTATCGCCTTTTCAACGATGGTGTTTCAAACGATTACGAATAATAGAATTTTGACTCCCAGTTTAATAGGTTTGGATTCACTTTACTTGCTCATCCAAACATTTATTATATTCATGTTTGGGTCTACCAGCCAAACGGTTACAGATAAAAACATAAATTTTATCATCTCAGTTGGCTTGATGATGATCTTTGCGGCGGTGCTGTTTAAGGTTCTTTTTAAACGTGAAGGCCAAAATATTTACTTCTTATTATTAGTAGGGTTAATATTTGGAACTTTTTTCGAAAGTGTTTCTTCCTTTATGCAGGTGCTCATTGATCCAAATGAATTTCTTGTTGTTCAGGATAAGATGTTTGCAAGCTTTAATAATGTAAATACCGACCTACTCGTCATATCGTTCGTTATTGTAATCATCGTTGCTATTTATTTTAAAAAGTTTGCAAGATACCTAGATGTTTTATCTCTAGGAAAAGAACAGGCTGTAAATCTAGGGGTTGATTACGATTATGTAGTAAAAAGGCTGTTAATCATTATCTCTGTGTTAGTTTCTGTTTCAACCGCGCTTGTTGGTCCGATTACATTTCTAGGGTTGCTTGTCGTCAATGTCGCTCATGAATTTTTAAAAACATACCGTCATTCACAGTTGATTTTAGGTTCAATCTTCATAAGTATTATTGCCTTAGTCGGTGGTCAATTGCTTGTTGAACGAGTATTTACTTTTTCAACAACGATAAGTGTCATCATCAATTTCATTGGTGGAGTTTATTTCATTTAGCTTCTTTTGAGGGGGAGAAAATTATGATCGAGGTAAGAAAACTGAGGAAGCAATATGGAAGTAAAAATGTCATTGATAATGTTTCTATTAACATTCCTAAAGGAAAAATTACTTCTTTTATTGGACCGAATGGGGCCGGTAAAAGTACCGTCCTTTCCATGATCAGCCGTTTGATTACGAAGGATGATGGAGATGTATTGGTTGATGGAGCTGAACTTAGCCGCTGGAAAAGCAATGAACTTGCTAAAAAGATTGCTATTTTAAAACAATCGAATCATATTAATATTCGTCTCACCATTAGGGAGTTAGTAAGTTTTGGGCGTTTTCCGTATTCACATGGCAGGCTTTCGAGAGAGGACTGGAAATATGTCGATGAAGCTATTAACTATATGGAGTTAAAAGATATCCAACATAAATATCTTGATCAATTAAGTGGTGGTCAAAAACAAAGAGCCTATATTGCGATGGTTATCGCTCAGGATACGGAGTATATCCTTTTGGATGAACCGCTCAATAATTTAGACATGAAGCATTCCGTTCAGATCATGAAGGTGTTGCGAAAACTAGTTGATGAGTTGGATAAAACCGTTGTTATTGTCATTCATGATATTAATTTTGCCTCTTGTTATTCAGATTATATTGTTGCTTTAAAAGGTGGCAAAGTGATCAAGGAGGGCACTACAGAGGAAATTATATCAAAGCAGGTTTTGAAAGAGGTTTATGATATGGATATCCAAATTGAAACAATTAACGAGAACAAAATTGGGATTTATTTTGCAGGTTAAAATACAATAAAAAAATTTTAGAGGTGGAAAGTAAATGAAAAAGCTAGCATTATTATTTTTAGTATTCGTATTAACAATTGTTACTGCAGCATGCGGTACCGGCAGTTCAAGTCAACCAGCTGGGCAAACAGAAAATAATACAACCGCAAACAATGCAACTGAGCCCGGAGCTACTGAATTAACGATTAAGCACAAGCTTGGAGAAACCCCTGTTACAAAAAATCCTGAGAAAGTAGTCGTATTTGATTTCGGTGTATTAGACACATTGGATAAACTTGGGGTTGAGATAGCAGCTGTTCCGCAAGGCGGCACCATTCCTATATATCTATCAAAATATGAAGATTCTAAGTATGTGAATGCTGGAGGTTTAAAAGAGCCGGATTTTGAAACGATTGCCGGTCTTAATCCAGATTTAATTATTATTTCAGATCGTCAGGCTGATCTTTATGAGGAATTTAATAAAATTGCACCAACCATCCACATGGGGGTCGATTACACAAGATATATGGATTCATATAAAGAAAACTCTATAACATTAGGTCAAATTTTTAATAAAGAGGCAGAAGTAGAGGCAGAACTCGTCAAGGTGGATGAAGCAATTAAATCCCTTCATGAAAAAGCAACAGCAAGTGGTCAAAATGCCCTAATTGTTTTAGCAAACGCAGGTAACCTAAGTGCATACGGACCAGGATCAAGATTCGGATTAGTTCATGATGTATTTGGTTTAAAAGCTGTAGATGAAAATATCGAAGTTTCTACACACGGTCAAAATATTTCGTTTGAATATATTATGGAAAAAGACCCGGATTACTTATTTGTAGTTGACCGTGATGCAGTAGTGGGCGGTGATGCCTCTGCAAAACAAACGATCGAAAACGAGTTAATCAAAAATACAAAAGCATATAAGAATGGAAATATCGTTTATTTAGATCCTAATTATTGGTACTTATCCGGAGGTGGACTTGTTTCCGTTGCTGGGATGGTAAAGGCAATTGAGGCTGCCATTCAATAAAGTTGGCTGGGTCAGAAATCCCTGGGCCAGAGTTCCCGACCCTGTGGGTCGCTCAAAAGAAAAAATGTCTGACATGATGTCAGGCATTTTTTCTTTGTCAGCTTTTCCTATTCTTCAATTTTCTTAATAGAAATCTTTTGTCGCCGCATATCATCGGGAATTAGGCGGTGAAGATGGATAATAAGTAAACCATTTTGATAAGTGGCATCTATTCTGTCATCCTTAACAGGGTATGGCAACTCGATGCTTCGTTCAAAATGCCCGTTAAATAACTCATCTTGAACTAAGTTATAGCCTTTGTAACGTAAATTAATATCACCCTTTAATTCGAGTGACTGGTAATCAATATACACATCGACGTTGTTAATATCATTTAACCCAGGAATGTTAGCTATTACCAATATTTCATTTTCAGTTTTACATACATTTACTAGAGGGAAATGATTATATTGAAGAATGCTTTCAAAACTGCTTAAAAAACCGTCACCTAAAAAAGTATCGATATTTTTATGCCATTCCTGCCAATTTTTAAATGGATCCATAGGATATAGGCCCCCTTCCTGCTTTTGCTATTCTATTTTTCATCATATGCTATTTGTGGTTTTGGGTGATTGTCTAATGTCAGATATCTGTGACAAATTGGTACTAATTAACAGGAGATTTTTAGTTAAAATGCAACATGAGGAGGATTCCTTTTCATAAATAGTCGAATGTTGTAGAATAGGGGAAATAAACCATTAGGTAAGGTGGAATCTCCGAATGCTGCAAAACTCTGTAGTGATGGTTGCCATTATTCTTTCTATAAATATTGTCTATGTATCATTTTTTACAATTCGAATGATTTTAACGTTGAAGGGTCAGCGGTACCTTGCAGCTGCGATAAGCTCAGTTGAGGTTGTCATTTATGTAGTTGGTTTAGGTCTAGTATTGGACAATCTGGATCAGATTCAGAATTTGATTGCTTATGCCGTGGGATATGCTTTAGGGGTTTTAGTAGGCATGAAGATAGAAGAAAAATTAGCACTAGGTTATATTACCGTGAATGTAATTTCCAATGAGTGGGAAAAGCCTTTCACAAAGCTGCTTAGAGAAAAAGGATATGGCGTGACAAGCTGGATGGCTTATGGGATGGAAGGCGATCGGCTGGCCATGCAAATTTTAACACCAAGAAAGTATGAAGAATCCTTATACAAATTAATTAAAGAAATCGATCCAAAAGCATTTATCATTGCCTATGAACCTAAAACAATTTATGGCGGTTTTTGGGTGAAGTCAGTTCGAAAAGGGAGATTAGGTCAATGAGCGATAAACCAAAAAAGAAAAGGTTTGAAGTTGAGGATCATGAGAGTATTTCCGATTGTTTAGACAGAATGGATAAAGAGGGCTACCAGCCGGTAAGGCGAATGGAAGAGCCAGTGTTTATCGAGGTAAAAGAAGGAAAAACAATCGTTCAAAAGGTCCATAAGCAAAAAATAGTGTTTGAAGGTATATTGAAACAAGAAAATAAGTGAAGCAAAAACCGAACATTAAAATCTTAATAAAATAATATTGTTCGATATTTGTTGACATTTTTAAGAATTGCTTGTTAAAATTAAGAAGGTAAAATGAAAAGCCAACATCGCCTCATATATCATTGGGAATAAGGCCCGAAAGTTTCTACCCGATTACCGTAAATGATCGGACTATGAGGAAGGTATATTTCATCAGTGGCACGACCCTTGCATAAGGAATGGCTATTTCTCTTTATTTCTTTATGTAATCATGTCCAGGTGTGGATTCCTTTCTCATTCATGAAAGTATCTGCCCTGGACTTTATTTATTTCATTTAGTAGGAGGATTTTTTCCATGGAGCAACCTTTAGTTGGGGTTATTATGGGTAGTACATCTGATTGGCCAACAATGGAACATGCATGTGTTATTTTAGATGAATGTCAAATCCCTTATGAGAAAAAAGTAGTTTCTGCCCATCGGACACCAGATTTAATGTTTGAATATGCGGAAACAGCAAAAGGTAGAGGAATTAAAGTTATCATCGCTGGTGCCGGGGGTGCGGCACATTTACCGGGTATGGTTGCGGCAAAGACGACATTACCTGTTATTGGCGTTCCGGTCCAATCAAAGTCGTTGAATGGACTTGATTCATTGCTATCGATTGTACAAATGCCGGGTGGTGTACCGGTAGCAACAGTAGCAATCGGGCAAGCAGGTGCAATGAATGCAGGCTTACTTGCGGCCCAAATTTTAGGGACACAATTTCCTGAAATCGATGAACGCTTAGTAAATAGACGTATTGCAACACGAAATGCTGTATTAGAAAGTAGTGATCAACTTGGCTAAAAGAATAGTACCTGGACAAACGATTGGAATTATCGGCGGCGGACAGTTGGGGCGAATGATGACTATTGCTGCAAAAGAAATGGGCTATCGGGTGGCAGTTATGGACCCAACAAAGGATTCCCCGTGTGCGCAAGTATCCGATATCGAAATTGTTGCGTCCTATGATGATCTGGATGCAGCTAAGAAATTAGCCGAGGTCAGCGATGTGATTACATATGAATTTGAAAATGTGGATCACATTGTCTTAGGGTGGCTTGAAGAGAATGCTTATTTACCACAAGGCAGTGAGTTGATAAAAATAACACAAGATCGTGCCAATGAAAAGAAGGCAATCGTCCGAAGCGGAGCTGAGGTTGCCCCATATTTTCTTGTTAATAATATAGAAGATTTACAGGCTGGACTAGAAGAATTAGGAATGCCAGCCGTGTTAAAGACATGTAGAGGCGGCTATGACGGAAAAGGTCAGGCTGTTATCAAAGAAACAAATGATAGAAGTGATGCTGAAAAACTTCTTTCACATGGTCAATGTGTATTGGAAAAATGGCTGTCTTTTGAAAAGGAGATTTCAGTCATCGTTACAAGAAGCGTATCTGGAGAAGTTAATACCTTTCCGATAGCTGAAAACATTCATGTTGAAAACATTCTTTCACAATCGATTGTACCGGCAAGAATTGATGCTCAAATCGCCCAAAAAGCAACTGAAAAAGCTATTAATCTTGCAAAATCAATCAATATGGTCGGTACTTTAGCGGTGGAAATGTTTTTAACAACCGATGGTGAAATTTTTATTAATGAATTAGCGCCAAGACCTCATAACTCAGGACATTACACACTGAACGCTTGTGAGACTTCGCAGTTTGAGCAGCATATACGTGCAGTTTGTGATTGGCCATTAGGAAAACCAGATTTATTGAAGCCGGTTGTGATGGCTAATATATTAGGGGAACATCTACAGCCTGTTCTCGAGAAAATTGATCAGTTTTCAGATTGCAAGCTTCATTTATATGGAAAAGCGGAAGCGAAAGTAAAACGTAAAATGGGTCATCTCAATATTCTTGCAAATACTATTGAAGAAGCTTTAGATAAATATGAATCCTTAAATATATGGAATAATAATTAAGCTAGGCATCGAAGGAACTGGAGGAATTATTTAATGATCGAGCGCTATACCCGCCCTGAAATGGGAGCAATTTGGACTGAGGAAAATAAGTTTAAAGCATGGTTGGAAGTTGAAATCTTAGCTTGTGAGGCTTGGGCTGAGCTAGGAGAAATACCGAAGGAGGATGTAAAAAAACTTCGTGAAAATGCATCCTTTAACATTGAGCGGATTAATGAAATTGAACTAGAAACAAGACATGATGTTGTTGCTTTTACACGTGCCGTTTCTGAAACGCTTGGCGAAGAAAGAAAATGGGTTCACTACGGTTTAACATCAACAGATGTAGTTGATACAGCACTTTCTTATTTAGTGAAACAAGCCAATGACATCCTTCAAAAAGATATTGAGAATTTTATTGAGATATTAAAAGAAAAAGCAATTGAGCATAAGAAAACTGTGATGATGGGCCGTACGCATGGTGTTCATGCAGAACCGACTACTTTTGGTTTGAAGCTTGCTCTTTGGTATGAAGAAATGAAACGTAACTTAGAGCGTTTTAAAAACGCAGCGGATGGAATTCGAGTTGGCAAGATTTCAGGAGCCGTTGGGACTTACGCCAATATTGATCCATTCGTTGAACAATATGTATGTGAAAACTTAGGTTTAAAAGCTTCTCCTATTTCAACCCAAACATTACAACGTGACCGCCATGCAGACTACATGTCAACATTAGCGTTGATTGCAACATCGATTGAAAAATTTGGTGTTGAAATTCGTGGATTACAAAAGAGTGAAACAAGAGAGGTTGAAGAGTTTTTTGCTAAAGGTCAAAAAGGTTCTTCAGCTATGCCACATAAACGTAATCCAATTGGTTCAGAAAACATGGCAGGACTTGCTCGTCTGATTCGTGGATATATGATGACGGCTTACGAAAACGTACCACTATGGCATGAACGAGATATTTCTCATTCATCTGCTGAACGTGTGATTCTACCAGATGCAACAATTGCTTTGAACTATATGTTAAATCGTTTCGCTAATATCGTGAAAAACTTAACAGTATTCCCTGAAAATATGAAACGCAATATGGAAAGAACATTTGGTTTAATTTATTCTCAACGCGTATTATTAGCGCTTATCGATAAAGGGATGTCAAGAGAAGAAGCCTATGATACTGTGCAACCAAAAGCAATGGAGGCATGGGAAACGCAAGTGCCTTTCAGATCACTTGTTGAGGCAGAGGAGAAAATCACAAGCAAGTTAAGTTCTGCTGAAATTGAGGATTGCTTCGATTATAATTATCACCTTAAGCATGTTGATATGATCTTCGAGCGTTTAGGTTTGGAATGAAAAATTTGTATTCAATAAAAGTAAATTAAAATAGATGTCAGGTATCAATAACAAAGCGATCCATGTTTGTGATGCCTGACAATCAAAAATAATATTTTTTAATATAAATTTTCGCATATTTCCGAATACGGGGGAGTCTTTAGTGGAAAAAGGGCAGTTGTTATATGAAGGCAAAGCAAAAAGAATTTACACCACAGAAGAAGAAAATATCGTTTGGGTTGAGTACAAGGACGATGCAACTGCTTTTAATGGTGAGAAAAAGGCGCAAATCAGTGGAAAAGGCCGCTTGAACAATCAAATTACGACATTGCTTTTTGAAAAGTTAGCGGAGGCAGGCATTGAAAACCACTTTGTTGAAAAGCTTTCTGATACCGAGCAACTTGTAAAAAAAGTAAAAATCATTCCGCTTGAAGTCGTAGTTCGCAATATTATCGCAGGCAGCCTTGCAAAAAGATTAGGAAACGAAGAAGGCACTGAACTAAAAAACGCAATCGTTGAATTTTATTATAAAAACGATGCATTAGGCGACCCAATCGTTAATAACGATCACATTCAACATCTTGAAATAGCAACGGAAGCAGAGTTGCAAAAAATTAAACAGACGGCCCTTAAAGTGAATGACATTTTAGCTCCATTTTTTGCAGAAAGAAATGTGATTTTAGTCGATTTCAAGCTTGAATTCGGTGTAACAGACAAAGGTGAATTGATTTTAGCTGATGAAATTTCACCTGACACATGCCGTCTTTGGGATAAAGCAACCAATCAAAAGCTTGATAAAGATATTTTCCGCCGTGATTTAGGTAATTTAACAGATGCTTATGAAGAAATTTTAAAACGTTTAGGAGGCGTAACTCAATGTTCAAAGTAAAGGTATATGTAACGTTAAAAGAAAGTGTTTTAGACCCGCAAGGTGCAGCAGTTAAAAATTCATTACACAGCATGTCTTACAAGGATGTAACTAATGTCCGTATTGGTAAATATTTAGAATTAACACTTGATCAAAATACAGCAGATGTTGAACAAACAGTTAAAGAAATGTGTGACCGTCTATTAGCAAATCCAGTCATTGAAGATTATCGTTATGAAATTGAGGAGGTTGTCGCTCAGTGAGATTCGCAGTGATCGTTTTTCCAGGATCCAATTGTGATATTGATATGTATCATGCGATTAAGGATGAATTAGGGGAAGAAGTAGAATACGCTTGGCATACAGAGTCAGATTTGAGCAGATTTGATGCAATTCTACTACCTGGTGGTTTCTCTTATGGAGACTATCTACGTTGTGGAGCCATCGCTCGTTTCTCAAACATAATGGAAGCTGTTATACAAGCAGCTGAAGAAGGGAAGCCGGTTTTAGGAGTATGTAATGGCTTCCAAGTATTGTTGGAATCTGGGCTTCTTCCAGGTGCGATGAAGCGCAACAATAATTTGAAATTTATGTGCCGTCCGGTTGATCTTGAGGTCGTTAATAACAACACCATGTTCACAAGCGGTTATGAACAATCCGAAATTATTTCTGTTCCGATCGCTCATGGCGAAGGAAATTACGAGTGTGATGATGAGACTTTAAAAGAACTAGAGGAAAACAACCGAATTGTCTTCCGTTACCATGGCACGAATCCGAACGGTTCAAAAGCTGACATTGCTGGAATTATCAATGAAAAAGGAAACGTATTAGGCATGATGCCTCATCCAGAACGTGCCGTTGATGAATTATTAGGTAGTGCAGACGGGCTTAAACTATTTCAATCAATCTTGAAAAAATGGAGGGAAGCACATGTCGTTACTTCTTGAACCAACAGCAGCGCAAATTAAAGAAGAAGCTATATATCGTGAAATGGGATTGAATGATGAAGAATTTGCAATGGTCGAAAAAATTCTTGGACGCCTTCCCAATTATACAGAACTAGGCCTATTTTCAGTAATGTGGTCAGAGCATTGCAGTTACAAAAACTCAAAGCCGGTCTTAAGAAAATTCCCGACTAAAGGTGAACGTGTATTGCAAGGACCTGGTGAGGGTGCTGGTATTGTTGATATTGGTGACAAACAAGCCGTTGTTTTTAAAATTGAAAGTCATAACCATCCATCAGCAATTGAGCCATATCAAGGGGCAGCAACAGGGGTTGGCGGGATTATCCGTGATGTCTTTTCAATGGGGGCACGCCCAATAGCAATCCTAGATTCACTTCGTTTTGGAGAGCTCACAACACCGCGCATGAAATATCTTTTCGAAGAAATTGTTCATGGGATTGCGGGATACGGAAATTGTATTGGAATCCCAACTGTCGGTGGAGAGATTCAATTTGATCCGTCTTATGAGGGAAATCCTCTCGTAAACGCGATGTGTGTAGGCTTGATCAATCATGAAGATATAAAGAAAGGTCAGGCAAAAGGTGTTGGCAATACCATTCTTTATGTTGGAGCATCAACAGGCCGTGACGGCATCCATGGGGCAACATTCGCTTCAGAGGAATTAAGCGAGGCATCTGAAGCAAAACGCCCGGCTGTTCAAGTTGGCGATCCATTTATGGAAAAACTGCTTCTTGAAGCATGCTTAGAAATTATTAAATCCGACGCCTTAGTTGGTATTCAAGATATGGGTGCTGCTGGACTTACATCATCATCTAGTGAGATGGCAAGCAAAGCAGGCTCCGGTATTGAAATGAATTTAGACTTAGTCCCACAGCGTGAAACAGGCATGACTGCTTATGAAATGATGCTATCTGAATCACAAGAACGTATGTTATTAGTTGTTCAAAAGGGCCGTGAGCAAGAGATTATTGACATTTGCCATAAATATGGTCTTGAAGCAACAGCGATCGGAAAAGTTACCGACGACAAAATGCTCCGCTTATATCATAAAGGGGAAGTAGTGGCAGATGTTCCGGTAGATGCACTTGCAGAAGATGCACCCGTCTATCATAAGCCATCTAAAGAGCCAGCTTATTATGGTGAATTCCAAAGGATGGCCTCATACGTTCCAACAGTAATAGATTATAAAGAAACGCTTGTACAGTTATTAAGCCAGCCTACCATTGCAAGCAAGGAATATGTATATGATCAATATGATTATATGGTTCGCACAAATACAGTAGTTGCACCGGGATCTGATGCAGCTGTACTAAGAATTCGCGGTACAAGAAAAGCATTGGCAATGACAACAGATTGTAATTCACGCTACTTATATCTTGATCCGGAAGTAGGCGGAAAGATTGCTGTAAGTGAGGCTGCACGTAATATCGTGTGCTCCGGTGGTGAGCCACTCGCGATTACAGATTGCTTGAATTTTGGAAATCCAGAAAAGCCGGAAATCTTCTGGCAGCTTGAAAAAGCTACAGATGGAATGAGTGCAGCATGTGAAGCATTAAGTGCACCGGTTATCGGCGGAAACGTCTCGCTTTATAATGAAACAAATGGGGAAGCTATTTACCCGACACCTGTTGTTGGTATGGTAGGTTTAATTGAAGATATTGAGCATATTACGACTCAAAGCTTCAAAGAAGCTGGAGATCAAATTTATGTAATCGGTGAAGCAAAACCGGAATTTGGCGGCAGTGAATTACAAAAGATGCTTGAGGGGAAGATCTACGGAAAAGCACCTGAACTTGATCTTGAACTGGAAGTTAAGCGCCAGCAGCAATTGCTATCTGCAATCAAATCCGGTCTTGTTCAATCAGCCCATGATATTGCAGAAGGCGGATTAGCTGTTGCCATTGCGGAATCTTTAATGAATGATGACAAGTTAGGTGCTGATGTCCAAATCAAAGGTGATGCTGTAACAGCCTTATTTAGTGAAACACAATCACGTTTCATCGTTACAGTTAAAAAGGAAAATCAAGAACAATTTGAAGCGATTGTAAAAGATGCCAGCTTAATTGGGGAAGTTACCCAAACAGGTGTTTTAACGTTCGTCGACGAAAAAGAAGTAGAGTTGTTATCAGCTGAAACCGAGCAACTTAAACGTGCTTGGCATGAAGCTATACCATGCCTGTTGAAATCAAAATCATAAGGAGGAATGTGGTGTGTTTGGAGTTTGGGGACACCCTGAAGCAGCGCGTTTAACCTATTACGGATTACACAGTCTTCAGCATCGCGGCCAAGAAGGTGCTGGAATTGTCGTAACAGATGGTGAAACGTTAAAAATATCCAAAGGCCCAGGCCTCTTAACGGAAGTGTTTGGTACAGGTGAATTGGATAGTTTAACTGGAAAAGCAGCTATTGGTCATGTACGATACTCTACTGCCGGAGAAGAAGGTTATGAAAATGTTCAACCTTTACTATTTAACTCACAAACCGGCAGTTTAGCTTTGGCGCATAATGGAAGTCTCACGAATGCGGATGCATTAAAAAGTCAATTAGAATACCAAGGTTCTATTTTTCAAACGACATCGGATACAGAAATACTAGCACATTTAATTAGACGGGTTGGCTTTGGAAACATAGAGGATCAAGTAAAAAGTGCATTGTCCATTTTAAAAGGAGCCTATGCATACCTTATTATGACTGAAAAGAAACTATTGGCTGCTCTTGATCCAAATGGATTTCGTCCACTTTCCATTGGACGCCTTGATGGTGCCTATGTATTAGCGTCTGAGACATGTGCGTTTGATGTTATTGGGGCAACATATGAGCGTGAAGTAATGCCAGGTGAGCTTATTATCATTGATGATACTGGCTTGCGTTCTGAACGATTTACAATGAATGCTAATCGTGCCATTTGCAGCATGGAATATATTTATTTTGCTCGTCCAGATAGCGATTTTGACAATATTAATGTTCACACTGCACGTAAACGTCTTGGTAAACAAATGGTTGCGGAAGCACCAGTAGAAGCAGATGTGGTAACAGGTGTACCTGATTCTAGTATTTCAGCAGCAATTGGGTATGCGGAAGCTTCCGGCATTCCATATGAATTAGGACTCATAAAAAATCGATATGTTGGCAGGACATTTATTCAACCTACACAAGAAATGCGTGAGCGCGGTGTGAAAATGAAATTGTCACCAGTACGCGGTGTTGTGGAAGGGAAACGTGTTGTTATGGTTGATGATTCGATTGTGCGCGGGACCACGAGTAGAAGAATCGTTCAACTACTTCGCGATGCAGGTGCAATTGAGGTTCACGTAAGAATCACCGCACCACCAATCGAGTTTCCATGTTTTTATGGTGTCGATACAACTTCAAAAGAAGAGTTAATTGCTGCATCAATGTCAATAGAAGAAATCCGTCAGGAAATTGGCGCAGATTCCCTTGAGTTTTTATCAAAAGAAGGGTTATTAAAAGCAATTGGAAGACAAGACCAGGATGAAAACTGCGGTCAATGTTTGGCATGTTTCACAGGCAAATATCCAACTGAGGTCTTTCCTGATGAAGCCACAAATTCTAATATGGCGGCTCAAAAAAAACCTAAGGCCCCGACGTCGTAAGTAGGGGCCTGTAAGTTGCAAAAAAATAGCTGAAAGAGGAGATAAAAGACATGTCAAATGCTTACAAGAACGCCGGTGTAGATATTGAAGCAGGCTATGAATCTGTTAATCGCATGAAAAAACATGTTCAAAAAACAGTCCGTCCTGAGGTGCTTGGTGGTTTAGGCGGCTTTGGTGGTATGTTTGATCTTTCAAAAATGAATGTGAAAGAGCCGGTTTTAATTTCTGGTACAGATGGTGTTGGTACGAAGCTAATGCTTGCTTTTATGATGGATAAGCATGATACGATCGGCATTGACTGTGTGGCCATGTGTGTGAACGATATTGTCGTTCAAGGTGCAGAACCACTTTATTTCTTAGACTATATTGCCTGCGGTAAGGCACTTCCTGAGAGAATTGAAATGATAGTAAAAGGTGTAGCGGATGGCTGTGTTCAGGCAGGCTGTGCTCTAATCGGCGGAGAAACAGCAGAAATGCCTGGTATGTATGATGTAAATGAGTACGATCTAGCTGGCTTTGCTGTAGGTGTTGCTGAAAAGTCAAAGATGATTACAGGAACAACGATTGAAGCGGGCGATGTGTTAATTGGGATCGCTTCAAGCGGAATCCATAGTAATGGCTACTCATTAGTGCGTAAGGTCCTTCTTGAGGATGGGGAGCTTGACCTTCATGCGACATATGAAGGCTTAAACGGTACGTTAGGTGAAGAATTACTTCGTCCAACAAAGATTTATGTGAAACCACTTTTAGAATTAATCAAGAAATTTAATATAAAAGGTTTGGCTCATATTACCGGTGGTGGCTTTATTGAAAACATTCCTAGAATGCTTCCGGAAGGCGTAGCGGCCGAAATTGATTATGGTACATGGCCAATATTGCCAATCTTCAATTTGATCGAAAAGACTGGAAACTTAAAACAAAAAGAACTATTTAATGTTTTTAACATGGGCATCGGCATGGTAGCGGTTGTTAATGAAAGTGAAGCAGATGATGTTTTAGCGACACTTGAAACTCTTGGTGAAAAGGCATATAAGATTGGTCGTGTTAAAAACGGTGAAGGAGTTTCCTTTAGTGGAGGCAATCTAGAATGAAAAAAATAGCGGTGTTTGCATCAGGCAGCGGATCTAACTTTCAGGCATTAGTAGATGCAGCAAAGGCTAATCAGCTGTCCGCGGAAATTGTCTTGATGGTTTGTGATAAACCAGGAGCTTATGCAATCGAGCGGGCAGATCAAGCGGGTGTACCATCTTTGGTGATTTCGCCTAAGGATTTCGCTTCAAAAACAGATTATGAAAAAGAAATTTTACAAAAGCTTAATGAGAGCGGAGTAGAATTAATTGTACTCGCTGGGTACATGCGTTTGATCGGTGAAACATTGTTATCGGCCTATGAAGGAAGAATTGTAAATATCCATCCGTCCCTATTGCCGTCTTTTGCTGGAAAAGATGCGATCGGACAAGCCTTTCAAGCAAAGGTGAAGATTACTGGCGTAACGGTTCATTATGTTGACGAGGGTATGGATACAGGTCCGATCATTGCTCAAGAAGCGGTGAAGATGGATGAATATGAGACACGGGAAAGCCTTGAAGCGAAAATCCATCAAGTTGAGCATTTATTATATCCACGTGTTATACAAAAATTATGTTCCACTGATAGGAAAGTATAAATTTCGGTGGAAATCAGTATAAGAAAGGACATCAACTTCCGCCATTATGGGCGGAAAGTCGTGTCTTTCTAAGGGGGAGAAATAGTAATGGCAATTAAACGTGCACTAGTTAGTGTTTCTAATAAAGAAGGGATCGTTCCTTTCGTGCAAGCACTTGTTGAAAATGGGGTTGAGGTTATCTCAACTGGCGGTACAAGCAAGGTTTTAAAAGAAAATGGTGTGAAGGTCATTGGAATTTCTGAAGTAACAGGATTCCCAGAAATTATGGATGGACGGGTAAAAACACTTCACCCCAATATTCATGGTGCATTGCTTGCGGTTCGTGATAATCCTGAACATAGTAAAGCGCTAGAGGAGCATAATATCACTCCAATTGATCTTGTTGTAGTAAACCTCTATCCTTTCCAAGCTACGATTGCGAAGCCGGATGTTGCATTCGAAGATGCAATTGAAAATATTGATATCGGTGGTCCAACAATGCTTCGTTCTGCAGCCAAGAACCATGGTGATGTTGCTGTTGTTGTTGATCCTCTTGACTATGACCGCGTATTAGCTGATATTAAGGAAACTGGAGATGTAAGTAAGGAACTAAAACAAAAGCTTGCTGCAAAAGTTTTCCGTCATACAGCTGCCTATGATGCGGTTATCTCTGAATACTTAACAAAACAGGCTGGTGAAGAAGACCCGGAATCACTAACTGTAACATTTGAAAAGCGTCAAGACTTACGTTACGGAGAAAATCCACACCAAAAAGCTACATTCTATAAAAAACCATTAGGCTCAGAATCTTCGATTGCGGCAGCAAATCAACTTCATGGAAAAGAGCTATCATACAATAATATTAACGATGCAGACGCTGCTTTAAGTATTGTTAAAGAATTTACGAAACCTGCTGTTGTTGCTTTAAAGCATATGAATCCATGTGGAGTTGGTGTTGGTGAAACTGTTGAAGAAGCTTTTGACAAAGCTTACGCAGCAGACCCAGTATCTATTTTTGGTGGCATTATCGCAACAAATCGTGAGGTGGATGCAGCCACTGCCCTAAAAATGAAAGAGATCTTCCTAGAGATTATAATTGCTCCTTCCTTTAGTGAAGAAGCATTGGAAATTTTAACTTCTAAGAAAAACTTACGTCTATTAACACTTTCTTTTGCAGAAGATAAAAAGCCAGAGAAGAAAATGACATCGATTCACGGCGGCCTTCTTGTTCAAGATGAGGATACATTTGGTTTGGATGATGCAACCATCACAATTCCAACTAAACGCAAGC
The DNA here is from genome assembly GCF_035811335.1 of Schinkia azotoformans. NCBI lineage: Bacteria > Bacillati > Bacillota > Bacilli > Caryophanales > Bacillaceae > Schinkia > Schinkia azotoformans. The sequence continues at coordinate 56,037 of NZ_JARSMD010000012.1, read as the reverse complement.
CAACTGAGGAAGAGTGGAAGGATCTTGAGCTAGCTTGGAAGGTTGTTAAGCACGTTAAGTCAAATGCGATTGTATTAGCAAAGGATAATATGACCATTGGTGTTGGTGCTGGCCAAATGAATCGGGTTGGTTCAGCAAAAATTGCGATTGAACAAGCTGGTGAAAAAGCTAACGGCTCAGCAATGGGCTCGGATGCCTTCTTCCCAATGCCAGATACTGTTGAGGAAGCAGCAAAGGCTGGCATCACTGCGATTATTCAACCAGGTGGTTCGATTCGTGATGAAGACTCCATTAAGAAATGTGATGAGTTCGGAATTGCAATGGTATTTACAGGAGTTCGTCATTTTAAACATTAAGGAGAGGTTAGCTAATGAAAGTACTTGTTGTAGGACGTGGTGGTCGTGAACATGCGCTTGCGTGGAAATTTGCCCAAAGTCCAAACGTTGAAAAAGTATATGTAGCACCTGGTAATGACGGTATGACGGACGTTGCCGAGCTGGTAGCCATTGATGAAAATGATCACAACGGCCTTATTGCTTTTGCGAAGGAAGCGGAGGTATCCTTAACTTTTGTCGGACCGGAAGCCCCTTTATCAGAAGGAATTGTCAATCGCTTTGAGGAGGCGGGATTGCGTGCCTTTGGACCGCGTAAAGAGGCAGCAATCATAGAGGGAAGTAAATCTTTCGCTAAAGATTTAATGAAAAAGTACAATATTCCAACTGCAAAATATGAAACCTTTACTTCTTACGAAGAGGCAAGAGCCTATATCGAGGAGCAAGGTGCTCCAATTGTTATTAAAGCAGACGGTTTAGCAGCGGGTAAAGGTGTAGTTGTTGCGCTAACACTAGAGGACGCACTTGCTGCCATCGATGAGATGATGAATCAAGCGAAATTTGGTGAAGCCAGCAGCAAGGTTGTTGTTGAAGAATTCCTAGAAGGTGAAGAATTTTCTTTTATGGCCTTTGTGAAGGGAGAGAAGGTTTATCCAATGGTCATTTCTCAAGACCATAAGCGCGCCTATGATGGGGACCAAGGTCCGAATACAGGTGGCATGGGTGCCTACTCACCTGTACCGCAAATTCCTGAGGAAGCACTTGATACTGCCTTTAAAACAATTTTACAATCAACAGCCAATGCGATGATTGCTGAAAATCGTTACTTTACTGGCATTTTATATGCTGGTCTTATTTTAACAGCAACTGGACCAAAAGTTATTGAATTTAATGCACGCTTTGGCGATCCGGAAACACAGGTTATTTTACCTCGACTTGAAAATGATTTGGCAGAGCTTATTAATGATATTTTAGATGACAAGCCGGTTGAACTAAGGTGGTCGAATGAAGCTGTAATAGGGGTTGTTCTTGCAGCAACAGGGTATCCAAATGAGTATGAAAAAGGACATGTGATTCATGGCCTACATGCTATGTCAGATGACATTTTTGTTTTTCATGCAGGAACGAAGAAAAGAGATGACTCTTTTGTAACTAATGGTGGACGTGTCCTCCTCGCTGCGACTAAAGGAAATGACCTTGCTGAGGCACAGAATCAACTCTATAAACAATTAGAAAAAGTTCATTGTGATGGTCTATTTTATCGCAAGGATATAGGCTATCGCACGATTGCTTATGCAAAGGCTCATCAATAGAAAATTAGATCAAAGTGGCTAACCCAATGGTTAGCCACTTTTACTTTTATGTTGGATTTGTGATGCCTTCAGTAATGTCATCCGGTAATGCCAATGGTGTTTCCTCGACATGGACTTTGTCCTGTTGTTTATCCTGATATTGCTCAAAAAGAGCGGTTAAAGGGCAAAATTTTGTAATTCCTTCAGCCACTTTCATGGCAGCCATGACAGCAACCCAGAAATAGGAATCGCGCCAAGGGTTTTTTACCATTTTTGCTGTTGCCCATGCCAGCATTGTAAAACCGAATGTCATGCGAATAAGGGCGTTAATAGTACCAATATTAGGTTTAACCATAAAGAAAATTTTACCTCCTTTATTTTGTCAAAAATTCTTAAGCCTCTTTAGTGCGTTAAATTAAGAAATATGGTACGATAAGAGTACGAATGTGTTATGAGAATGGAGGATCACTATGCCTGATCGTTATCGATGGAGGACAAAGCTCATCCGTGAACAAATTTCGATACTCAATGGAAAAAAGTCACCATCAATCGTACTAAAAAATGCGACCTATTTAAATCAAGCGTTACGTAAGTGGCTAAAGGCCAATATTTGGATTTACGAAGACCGCATTGTATACGTAGGAAGCGATCTCCCTGAGATTTATGAGCAAACCGAATTTGTAGATTGTGAAAATAAATTTGTTGTTCCTGGTTATATTGAGCCACATGTTCATCCTTTTCAATTATATAATCCCCTAACATTTGCTCAATATGCATCACAAACTGGAACAACAACATTGATAAACGACAACTTAATGCTTGTACTAATGTTACCTAAAAAGAAAGCGTTTTCTTTGATTGATGAACTAAATTGTTTACCAAGCTCCATGTATTGGTGGTGCAGGTATGACCCGCAGACAGAGATTCCGGGGGAGGAACAAATTTTTTCTCCAGAAAATATTAAAGAATGGCTTGAACATGATTTGGTCATGCAGGGAGGGGAATTGACCTCTTGGCCAAAGGTTTTAGACGGGGATGATTTACTGCTTCATTGGATGCAAGAAACGAAGAGATTAAGAAAGCCAATTGAAGGACATTTACCAGGTGCATCTGAAAAAACACTTACAAAAATGCGCCTGATGGGTGTAGATTGTGATCATGAGTCAATGACAGGTGAAGATGTATTAATGAGGCTTACCCAAGGTTATACGGCTTCTTTACGGTACTCATCGATACGCCCTGACTTGCCTAAGATTTTAGAAGAAATCTTGGAACTCGGAATCGATAATTTCGATCGATTGACATTTACAACTGACGGTTCACCACCTGCCTTTTACAAGGATGGGGTCCTGGATAAAATGATAAAAATCGCCATTGACAAAGGTATCCCTGAAATAGACGCTTATAACATGGCAACCTATAATGTTGCCAAGCATTATGATCTTGATCATGTTCATGGTATGATTGGACCTGGAAGAATCGCACATTTAAATATTTTAGATGATATTAGAAATCCGAGTCCGGTTTCCGTTATTGCTAAAGGGAAATGGGTGCGAAGAGACGGTAAACCAATCGTTAATGTTTCTGAATTCCCATGGGATAAGTACAGCTTGGAACCGCTAAAAATAGATTGGGAACTAACAGCGGATGATTTGCAATTTTCAATGCCGTTTGGAATGGAAATGATAAACTCAGTGATAACGAAGCCTTATTCTATCGGTTTTGACGTTTCTGTGGATGAACTGCCAATGGACCATGATGAAAGCTTCTTAATGCTTGTTGACAAAAACGGAAAATGGAGAATCAATACTGTTATCAAAGGATTTGCCAACAAAGTATGTGGTTTTGCAAGCTCTTATTCCAATACAGGTGATATCGTATTAATTGGGAAGAATAAGAAAGACATGTTGACAGCATTTAATAGAATGAAAAAAATTGGCGGCGGTCTTGTTCTTGTGGAGAATGGTGAAATTATTCATGAAATTGAACTAAAGCTGAACGGAATCATGTCTTCTAAAAATCTTGAAGAATTAATAAAAGAAGAAAATACATTGTTTGCATTATTAAAAGAGAGAGGCTATAAGTTTGTTGACCCAGTATATACTTTGTTATTTTTATCATCAACTCATTTACCATATATTCGGGTTACACCTCAAGGAATTTTCGATGTTATGAAAAAAACTATACTCTTCCCTTCGATTATGCGTTAAACTGATAAAGTATAAAAGAGAAAGACATAGTATTTGTCTTATTAGATAGATGTTATGTCTTTCATTTAAAAAGGGTCGTGGATTAGATGAAGAATCCGATGAAATTATTATGCACAGTTGCAGCAATTGCTACTATTTTTGTAACCGGCTGTAGCAAAAGCACTTCAGGTACCCCGGTTGATCAACCTGCTATTGAATATGTAGATCCACAGTTAAGAGGAGAAATTTTAAAAAAATCAAACATACCGTTTTCTGGGTACTATCCATTGACGGGAATAGGTACATATAATGAAGTTAATCAGCGTGCATTTGCAGTGATGGTTAACAACCACCCTAAGGCACGCCCACAGTCAGGACTGCATAAGGCGGATATCGTCTATGAAATTTTGGCCGAAGGTGCTGTTACTAGATTTTTGGCTGTTTTTCAAAGTGAACTACCTGAAGTTGTCGGCCCTGTTCGCAGTGCAAGGGATTATTACATTTATTTGAGCAAAGGTTTAGGGGCTATTTACGTTAATTATGGTGGAAGTCCGGAGGCCTTTGATTTGCTGCAGTATCGTGAAATTACTGATTATATCGGAGGCATCGTTCGTAAAGGGTATGCAGATGATCAGTTTTTTTATCGGGCAAACTTTCGTAGTGCCCCCCATAACGTGTATACGACAGTTGAAAAATTGATAGAGGGTGCTGAAAAAAGAAATTTCTCGCTTACGAAAGAAATCAAGCCTTTCTCATTTTTATCGGTAGAAGAAATGAAAACTGTAAGTGGGGAAGAAGCTAGTGAAGTTGCGGTAACCTATTCGAATTCGTATAAAACGAGCTTTATATATGATGAGAATTCAGCAAAGTACCAACGTTTTGTTAACGGCAAAGAATACAATGACCGTGAAACAAAAACTCCGATTACTGTGGATAATATTTTAATTATAGAGGCTCCGCACAGGGTTGTTGATAGTGCGGGACGAAGAGATATCGATCTTGACGGGAGCGGCAAAGGCTATCTAATTCAATTAGGTATTAGGCATGAAGTAGAATGGAAAAATGTTAATGGCCGCATTATCCCTTACATGGATGGCAAGGAAGCCGGGCTTGTTCCAGGTAAAACATGGGTAAATGTGATTCCAACTAGTCCAGGTCTAGAAAAAATGGTTTCTTTTGATTTTTAGAACAGGAGTGACGAAAGACATGCAAATAGATAAACTAAGAGGGAAATCACTTGATCAGCTTTTCGAAGCCATTCTTTCTTTGGAAAATATTGAAGAGTGCTATCGTTTCTTTGATGATTTATGTACGGTGAACGAAATTCAATCACTAGCCCAAAGACTTGAAGTTGCACGAATGTTACGAGAAGGCTTTACCTATCACAAAATTGAAACGGAAACAGGCGCAAGTACTGCCACAATCTCTAGAGTAAAAAGATGTTTGAATTATGGAAACGATGCTTATACGATGGCGTTGGATCGGATTCAAAACGAAAACGAAGATGTCGAAGTCGAAAAGTAAATAAAAGGTTGAAAATAAGTCGATTTCTAATTGTGAGTCGGCTTTTTCTGTTTTTATATTAGATTTCTGGGTAAATGACCCGAACTTACGGGCATACGCAGTTAATTTCTAGATAAGTGTACTGTAGTAAGTTTTCGATAAAAAAATTTGGTATAATACATTTTAGTTATGTAAGCAGGAGGATCTAATTCATGTATGAAATTAAACAATGGAAACACATTTTTAAAATAGACCCCAATAAAGAAATCTCGGATCGAGATTTGGAATTAATTTGTGAATCCGGCACGGATGCTGTCATGATTGGCGGAACGGATGGGGTCACACTTGATAATACGATCTATATGCTTTCAAGAATACGAAGATATCAAGTCCCATGTGTTTTAGAAGTATCCAATATTGAATCGATTACACCGGGATTTGATTTTTATTTTATCCCAACGATACTTAATAGTACGGATACAAAGTGGATTGTGGGATTGCATCACGAGGCTGTAAAAGAATATGGTGCGATTATGAATTGGGATGAAATTATGGTTGAAGGCTATTGTGTATTAAATGCCGATTCCAAGGTCGCTGTGCAAACGGAAGCCATTACGAATTTGGAAGTGGATGATATTGTGGCTTATGCAAGTATGGCAGAGCGGATTTACAATCTTCCTATTTTTTATTTAGAATATAGTGGCTCCTACGGGGACCCTAATGTTGTGAAAAGCGTAAAAGCAGCATTACATAATACTCAGCTATTTTATGGCGGCGGTATTACAAATGAAGAGGAAGCTGCGGTAATGGCACAATATGCCGATACCATTATTGTTGGAAATAGTGTTTATGATGATGTGAAAAAGGCTTTGAAAACTGTAGATGCGGTTAAAAAAAGCAAATAGTATAGTAAATTATTGTCTAGCTCCAGCGCCTATCGCCTAGCAAACTTCAGGTCTCCTCCCTACGATAAGTCAACAGAGGGAATCACTTCGTTCGTAGCCGGATATCCTTTATCTCAGTCGAAGACCCTCCAGTTTGTACGGCGATGAACAAGGCGCTTGCGCTTTTCTAAGATTGGAGTGTTCGTTTTGCAAACAAGTGAAAGGTTATTAAGCGGGTTAAATCCTGAGCAGCAGGCAGCAGTACGTTCAACAGAAGGCCCTTTGCTCATTATGGCAGGCGCGGGTAGTGGAAAAACAAGAGTGTTGACACATCGCATTGCCTACTTAATGAGTGAGAAGGATGTTGCTCCATGGAATATCCTTGCGATTACATTTACAAACAAGGCTGCCCGCGAGATGAAGGACCGTGTTGCCAATATTGTTGGACCAACGGCAGAAGAAATTTGGATTTCGACTTTCCACTCGATGTGTGTGCGAATTTTACGTCGGGATATTGATCGAATCGGTATGAATCGTAATTTCTCGATTCTTGATACAAGCGACCAGTTATCAGTAATCAAGAAAATTTTGAAGGAAAAAAATATCGATCCGAAAAAATTTGACCCAAAGACGATTTTAGGGTCCATAAGCAGTGCTAAAAATGAGCTTATTACAACTGAAGAGTACGAAAAAAGTGCTAGTGACTACTACAGAAATACGATAAGTGATGTTTACAAAGCCTATCAGGACAGATTGAAGAAAAATCAATCATTGGATTTTGATGATCTCATCATGATGACGATTCAACTCTTTGACCGTGTTCCGGAAGTGCTCGAATTTTATCAACGTAAGTTCCAATACATCCATGTTGACGAGTACCAGGATACAAACAGAGCGCAATATATGCTCGTGAAATCAATGGCTGCCCGCTTTAAAAACCTTTGTGTAGTTGGTGACTCCGATCAGTCCATTTATCGTTGGCGTGGCGCGGATATCGCCAATATTTTATCGTTCGAAAAGGATTATCCAAATGCAAACGTCATTATGCTGGAGCAAAACTATCGCTCAACAAAGCGAATTTTGGATGCAGCCAATAAAGTGATTGAAAAAAACTCAAATCGGAAGCCGAAAAAACTATGGACTGAAAATGATGAAGGTAAAAAATTAGTCTATTATCGTGGTGATACGGAGCGGGATGAAGGCCATTTTGTAGCAGGGAAAATAAAAGAAATCGTCGAGAGCGGAAAACACAGCTACCAAGATATTGCGATTTTATACCGAACAAATGCCCAATCTCGGGTAATGGAGGAAGTTTTACTAAAATCCAACATTCAATATAACATCGTCGGCGGCATGAAGTTCTATGATCGCAAGGAAATTAAAGATCTTCTAGCTTATCTACGCCTGATTGCTAATCCTGATGATGATATAAGCCTGGCCCGGATTATTAATGTTCCAAAAAGAGGGATTGGTGCTTCAACATTGGACAAGATTGGTGAATATGCCCTTCAAGCGGGTATGTCTGTTAATGAAGCATTAAATGAAGTAGACTTCATGGGTCTTTCAGCAAGATTTACAAATACATTAATAGAGTTCCGTGACCAGATTCGTAACTGGAATCAAATGCAGGAATTTTTATCAGTGACTGAATTAGTAGAAGAGGTTCTTGAAAAAACAGGCTACCGCGACATGCTGAAGGCTGAAAAGACGATAGAAGCTGAGGGTAGACTTGAAAATATCGATGAATTTTTATCTGTTACAAAAAACTTTGAAAAAACAAATGAAGATAAGAGCTTAGTATCCTTTTTAACAGATTTGGCGCTAATCTCTGACATTGACCAGGCGGATAAGGAAGAAGAAGGCAGTCAGGATTCTGTTATGTTAATGACACTTCATTCAGCAAAAGGACTTGAATTCCCAGTTGTATTTTTAATGGGCTTAGAGGAAGGTGTTTTCCCGCATAGCCGTTCCTTAATGGATGACGAGGAAATGGAAGAGGAAAGACGTCTTGCCTATGTTGGGATTACACGTGCTGAAAATGAATTGTTCCTTACAAACGCCCGGATGAGAACTCTATTTGGACGTACGCAAATGAACCCTGTTTCACGGTTTATCGGTGAAATTCCGGATGAGTTAATCGAAAACCTTGCTGAAGAGTTTGCTAAACAAACACAAAGACAACCAACTGCTGCGACGCCATTTGGAGTGTCAAAGCCAAGAATTCAGCAATCGGTTGTTCGCCCTGTTGCAACAAAAACAGGTGGAGACCAAGTTGGCTGGCGTGTCGGTGATAAAGTGGAACATAAAAAATGGGGCATTGGTACGGTTGTGAGTGTTAAAGGGGAAGGTACGGATAAAGAGCTTGATATTGCTTTTCCACAGCCAACCGGTATTAAGAGACTGTTAGCGCAGTTCGCACCAATTACAAAGATTTAATTTTATTCAGCGGTATCCACCACTTCCATAAGTGGTGGGATGAAAGAAAACCAGTATGCAATTCAGTGGGGGAGTTAAATCCCTGCTGAATAAAATTAAAGCCTCCGGCGGATGCCTCGGATTTTTTAAAGGTAGTTTTTCGAGCAAGATCGAAAAAAATCTGGGCGCAAATACGCCAAGGCGTATTTGATAGAGAGGTACTATATGACTTTACAAGAAGATAAAAAACGAATCGGTGAATTAAAGGATTTGTTAAATCAATACAGCTACGAGTATTACACGCTCGATAAACCGACAGTCCCTGATGCTGAATATGACAAGCTGATGCAGGAATTATTAGGATTAGAGGAAAAGTATCCTGAACTTGTAACAGCAGATTCCCCAACCCAGCGTGTTGGCGGTGAGCCACTTTCGTCATTTGAAAAAGTGGAACATCGTGTGCCGATGCTCAGTCTTGGGAATGCCTTTAATGAGGGAGATTTGCGTGATTTTGACCGCCGTGTTCGTCAGGATATCGGCGAGCAAGTTTCCTATGTGTGTGAGTTGAAAATAGATGGGCTGGCGATTTCACTTCGCTACGAGGACGGTTTGTTTGTGCAAGGGGCTACCCGTGGCGATGGTTACATTGGTGAGGATATTACAATGAACCTTAGGACGATTAAATCGATTCCGTTAAGGTTAAAAGAAAATATTGATATCGAGGTTCGCGGCGAGGCTTTTATGCCGAAGCGCTCTTTTGAAGCATTAAATCAAGAGCGGGAAGAAAACGGGGAAGAGTTATTCGCAAATCCGCGTAATGCGGCAGCAGGCTCTTTAAGGCAGCTTGATCCGAAAATTGCAGCGAAACGAAATTTAGATATTTTCCTTTATGGCATCGGCTCGACTGAAGAACTTCCCATCGATTCACATAGTGATGGACTTGACTTTTTAGAACGTCTTGGGTTTAAAACAAACCCTGAACGAAGAAGATGCGCTAATATGGATGAAGTTATTCAATTTATAGAGGGGTGGATGGAGAAGCGTCCAAACCTTCCTTATGAAATTGATGGTATTGTTGTAAAAGTAGATTCTTTCGAACAACAAGAGCAGCTAGGAACAACAGCAAAGAGCCCGCGCTGGGCGGTCGCTTATAAATTCCCGGCTGAAGAAGTAATGACAAAACTAATTGATATTGAGCTAAGTGTCGGTCGTACTGGCGTAGTAACGCCTACTGCGATTTTAGAACCAGTTCGTGTGGCAGGTACGACAGTGAAAAGAGCTTCTCTGCATAATGAGGACTTAATTCGTGAAAAAGATATTAAAATCGGTGACTATGTCATTATTAAAAAAGCAGGCGATATTATCCCCGAAGTTGTTAGTGTTGTTGAAGAAAAACGTACAGGCGATGAGCTGGACTTTATGATGCCAACAGGCTGTCCGGAATGTGGCAGCGAGCTAGTCCGTTTAGAGGATGAAGTGGCTCTTCGTTGTATTAATCCAAAGTGCCATGCCCAAATTCGTGAAGGCCTCATTCATTTTGTAAGCCGAAATGCCATGAATATTGAGGGCTTAGGGGAAAAGGTCATCACTCAATTATTTGCTGCCAATTTAATTGAAGATGTTGCCGATATTTATAGGCTCGATCGCGATGAGCTTTTAAAGTTGGAAAGAATGGGCGAGAAGTCGGTTGATAATTTATTAAATGCGATCGAAGCTTCGAAGTCCAATTCGTTGGAAAAATTGTTGTTTGGCTTAGGTATCCGCCATGTTGGGGCAAAAGCAGCCAAAACGTTAGCTCAAGCATTTGAAACGATCGATGCTTTGCAAAAAGCAACAATGGAAGATTTAATCAATATTAATGAAATTGGTGAAAAAATGGCTGATTCCGTTGTCACTTATTTTGAAAAAAATGAAGTTAGTCAATTGATTGATGAGCTGAAATCCTATGATGTCAATATGGTCTATAAAGGACCAAAAATCGTAAATGTTGAAGAAATCAATTCGATTTTTGCAGGGAAAACGATTGTTTTGACCGGAAAGCTTGAGCAGATGGGTAGAAACGATGCTAAAAAAGAATTAGAAGCACTCGGAGCAAAGGTAACAGGCAGTGTAAGTAAAAAAACGGATATTGTCATTGCTGGGGAAGATGCCGGTTCAAAGCTTGATAAAGCATTAGAGCTAGGATTAGAAGTTTGGGATGAGGCAAGAATGCTTCAAGAATTAAAGAGATAAAAGGGGGCTAAAAAAATGAAAAAAAGTTTTCAAGTGCTACTAGTCCTCTTACTAGTATTAACTGCATGTACCCCTAATTTTGGAAAAGATGAAGAAATTGTTCAAAAAACAGAAGAAACTACGGAACAAGCGATCATTCCAAAATATAAAATCTCAGATGAATATTATCGAACAATTTTACCATTCAAAACTGGAAAGGCTAGAGGCTTGGTAAATTACACGGTTTATAACCGTTTGGATATCGATGAGATCGAAATGGGTTTAATGCGAGTGGCACAGGAACATTTTGATCCAAATAATTATTATTTTCAAGAAGGACAATATGTGACCTCTGATATGGTAGAGGAATGGGTTGGAAGACAGAGTGAAAAAAATACGGAGGGTTTGAATCCGCCATTAAATGAAAAAACAGCAACTACTGAGCAGTTTCGGCAAAATCCGAAATACCTTTCCCATGTCATGGAGCATAATTATTTAAAAAAGGACAATGAAAATAAGGTAGAACTCGGTGGGGTCGTTATTGGGTTAGCATTAAAATCTGTTTATAATTTTAATGAGCCAACAATGGGGTATCCAAGAGAGGAACCAATACCACTAGAGGAAATTGAAAAGCAAGGAAAAGCAATTGCTACACAAGTTTTGCAAAGACTGCATGGAATCAAGGCGTTAGATGGTGTCCCAATCGTTATCGCACTATTTCAGGAAAAACCAAGGGAATCTGTTGTACCAGGAAATTTCTTTGCAAAGACTTATATTAGTGGAAACAGCAATTCAATTTCTAAATGGGAAAAAATTAATGAGCGGTACGTTCTGTTCCCATCTCAAGAAGGGAAAGACTCCTATTACGATGACTATCAACGAATGATTAACTTTAAAAGCGATATTGAACAGTATTTTCCGAACTTTGTTGGTGTAGTCGGCCGCGGCTACTATGTGGATGATCAATTGCAGGAAATGACAATTGATATTCCAATCCAGTTTTATGGGAAAGCGGAAATCATCGGCTTCACAGAATATATTACAGGGCTTATGCTAGATCATTTTCCTCCATACATATCTGTTCAGGTTTATATAACCTCCATTGATGGGCAGGAAGCGCTGATAAGGTGGAATGGCGGCGAGGAAAAACCATTTGTTCATATTTATAGGTAATGGAACATGGGGACGGTTCTAGTGTTCCATCCACTAATCCAATTATTGCTCCCAAGCTATTGATCGGACTTACTAATTTTCAGTAAGCAATAAGTCTCTAAGCTAACACGAATGAACATCTGGGTAGTTCAGGAAGTGAGACAACATTCGTGTCTTAACGCTTGGAGACTTAGTATGTGAAATATCAAGATTCCTATATAGTCCGATCAAAGGCTGGTCGCAATAATTGGTTCGTTTTCATCATCAATCCTAAGCAAATCTCGACATATCTTGAACAATTGCACAAATCTTTGGTATTATCATTGTATTGTGCTAATGAATTATGTCTAATTTAGTAGACTAATCTATAATTACATTTTTACATAAGATTGGGGGGAACGGTATGTCACGAATTTCAATAGAACAAGTAAAGCACGTTGCGCATTTAGCCCGTTTAGCGGTTACAGAGGAAGAAGCAGAAAAATTCACTCAGCATTTAGATGCGATTATTGAATATGCAGAACTTTTAAATGAGCTTGATACAGAAAATGTAGAACCAACAACACATGTTTTAGACATTAAAAATGTGTTAAGAGAAGATACTGCACGTCACTGGCTAACACAAGAGGAAGCATTGAAAAATGCGCCACAACAAAGAGACGGTCAATTTAGAGTGCCATCAATTATTGAATAAGGAGAGGAGGGCAAAGCATGTCTTTATTTGAAAACAAAATTTCAGAATTACATGGAATGTTACATAAAAAGGAAATTACTGTTACCGACCTTGTTGACGAGTCTTACAAGCGAATTGGTGAAGTAGAAGATAAAGTAAAAGCATTTATTACATTAAATGAAGAAGCAGCAAGAGAGCAGGCAGCAAAGCTTGATAGCGAAATTGGTGCAAAGGATCAGTTCGGTCTATTGTTTGGAATGCCAATCGGTGTGAAGGACAACATCGTAACGAAAGGGCTTCGCACAACATGTGCCAGCAAAATTCTAGCAAACTTTGACCCTGTATACGATGCAACTGTTACAGAAAAATTACATAATGCTGAAGCTATTATTATTGGTAAATGTAATATGGATGAATTCGCGATGGGTTCATCAAATGAAAACTCTGGTTTTTATCCAACAAAAAATCCTTGGAATGTAGACTATGTACCAGGTGGATCAAGTGGTGGTTCTGCTGCGGCAGTTGCAGCAGGTGAAGTACCATTTGCATTAGGATCTGATACAGGTGGCTCTATTCGACAGCCAGCTGCTTTTTGTGGTGTCGTTGGCTTGAAGCCTACATATGGATTAGTATCACGTTTTGGATTAGTGGCTTATGCCTCCTCATTAGACCAAATTGGTCCAATTACAAGAAGCGTTGAAGATAATGCCTACATATTACAAACAATCGCTGGACATGACAGAATGGACTCAACATCAGCTAATGTTGAAATACCTGATTATTTATCAGCCTTAACAGGAGATGTAAAAGGCTTGAAAATCGCTGTTCCAACGGAATATATTGGCGAAGGCGTTCGTGCAGATGTTAAAGAAGCAGTTATGAATGTATTGAAGGTACTTGAAGCACAAGGTGCTGTATGGGAAGAGGTTTCACTGCCACATTCTAAATATGCTGTTGCAACTTATTACTTATTAGCTTCTTCAGAAGCATCTGCAAACCTATCACGCTTTGACGGTGTCCGCTACGGTGTCCGTTCTGATAATGCGAAAAATATTATCGAGTTATATAAAAATTCACGCAGCGAAGGCTTCGGTGAGGAAGTAAAACGCCGCATCATGCTTGGAACTTTTGCATTAAGTGCCGGTTATTATGATGCTTACTATAAAAAAGCACAAAGGGTACGTACATTAATTAAAAATGATTTTGACAAAGTGTTTGAAAAATATGATGTCATCCTTGGACCAACAAACCCAACACCAGCCTTCAAAATTGGTGAAAAAACAAATGATCCGTTAACAATGTACGTTGAAGATCTCTTAACGATTCCTATGAACCTTGCAGGTGTGCCAGGAATTTCAGTTCCATGCGGATTTTCAAGTGAAGGTCTGCCAATCGGCTTACAAATCATTGGAAAGCACTTTGATGAAAGTACGGTCTACCGTGTAGCACATGCTTATGAACAAGCAACTGATTTTACACGTCAAAGACCGAATCTGTAAGGGGGGGAACGAGAAATGGCTTTTGAAACAGTCATTGGACTTGAAGTCCATGTTGAGCTAAAAACAAATACAAAAATCTTTTGTGATTGTCCAAATGAATTTGGTGCAGCCCCTAACAGCAATACTTGTCCGATATGCCAAGGGCATCCGGGTGTACTTCCAGTAGTCAACAGTCAAGCAGTTGAGTTTGCATTGAAGGCTTGCATGGCATTAAATTGTGAAATTACGCAGAATACAACATTTGACCGCAAAAACTACTTTTATCCAGACAATCCGAAAGCATATCAAATTTCTCAATTTGAAAATGCAATTGGGAAAAATGGCTGGATCGATATTGAAGTGAACGGGGAAAAGAAACGAATCGGAATTACGCAAATTCATATGGAAGAGGATGCTGGTAAGCTAACACACACAGGTGATGGCCATTCATTAGTGGATTTAAACCGTCAAGGTACACCGCTGATTGAAATCGTATCTGAGCCTGATATGCGTTCACCCGAAGAAGCTTATGCTTATTTAGAAAAATTAAAGTCTATCATTCAATATACAGGTGTGTCTGATTGTAAAATGGAAGAGGGTTCTTTACGCTGTGACGCGAACATTTCTCTTCGTCCTGTTGGCCAAGAGAAATTCGGCACAAAAACGGAATTAAAGAACTTGAACTCCTTTGCATTCGTGCGCGATGGCTTGGAATATGAAGAAAGACGCCAAGAGCAAGTGCTTATTGCTGGCGGTGTCATTCAGCAGGAAACACGTCGTTACGATGATGCAAAGAAGAAAACGATCCTAATGCGCGTCAAGGAAGGTTCCGATGATTATCGCTATTTCCCTGAGCCAGACCTAGTTGATATTCGAATTGATGATGAATGGAAAAATCGTGTTCGCGCGGAAATTCCTGAACTTCCGGATGTACGACGTGAGCGTTATGTAGGTGAACTTGGTCTACCAGCCTATGATGCAGCTGTATTAACCGTTTCTAAGGAAACTTCTGATTTCTTCGAAGCAGCAGTTGCGGCCGGGGCGGATGCTAAGCAAGCATCAAACTGGATCATGGGTGAACTTTCAGCTTATTTAAACGCGAATAATGTTGAGTTACATGATGTTAAGCTAACAGCAGAAGGATTGGCAAAATTAATCGGTCTAATTCAAAAAGGAACGATTTCTTCAAAAATTGCCAAGGACATTTTCAAAGAGTTAGTTGAAAATGGTGGCGACCCTGAAACGGTTGTTGAAGAAAAAGGACTTGTCCAAATCTCGGATGAAGGCGAACTGCGAGGCATCGTTGCCGAAGTAGTTGCCAGCAATCCAAAAGTTATTGAAGACTATAAGAGCGGCAATAAGAAGGCAACTGGCTTCTTCGTCGGTCAAATCATGAAAGCAACAAAAGGAAAAGCCAACCCGCAAATGGTTAACCAACTGATTGCGGAAGAGTTGGAGAAATTGTAATCGAGTAGCGAGCCCTAGGGGATGGGTCCCTTGGCTGCAACCTTGTAAAGTGAGCACCCTTACTGATGCAGCAAAATGTATTGGTAAGGGTGCTCTTCGTGTTTTATAAAAATTCACTATTTGTTATGATTAGTCATTGTTTGTGATATATTATATAATTCAAATAAAGGTTGATATAAAATTATATTAATAAAACTATACTGTTATATTTGGCTATATTTTTACCTCGAGATTTGGAATGTAAGAGGAGGATTTTTGTGAAAATTAAAGTTAAATTAATTTTGTTAGTATCATTATTAATTACGGGACTAATCATTACAGGTTTACTTTCGGCCCGCCAGCTGAAAGGTGCGGGGGAAGCATATCTTGAAATGCAAGAGGATGAAGACATACAACTAATGCTAAAATCACTGCAGTATAGAATCACTGGTTTATCCAATGATGAAAGATCCCTTCTTCTTACTGGAGATGAAGAATTAATTTCTGGAATGGCTGATAAAGTTGAAGAAATAAATGGATATTTTGAAAACCTTTTAAAAATGCGACATTTAGATAAAGAGCCTATTAATAAAATTAAAGAAAACTTCTTAGTCTATAAAGAAGCAAATAATAAAATGGTAGAAGCGTTTCTAGGTGGGGAAAGGGAAAAGGCCTATAAAATCCATTTTGAAGACGAGAGAAGCATCCGTAAAGAATTATTGGATCCAAGTATTGAAGTGATTATAAGTGGAATTACTAGTGAAATAAATAATGATAAAATTTTATTAGCTAAAAAGCAAAAAACGGAGGCGTATATACTAATTTCAACCATTCTATTATCTACTATTGCTGGAATTATTATAGCGTTTTTCATCATTAGATCTATTAGTAAACCGATTACTATAATGAATGCACGCTTGAAAGAAATTGCTGAAGGAGAAGGGGACCTTACTCAGACCATTGATTTAGATTCAAGGGATGAACTCGGTGAAATGGCATGTTCATTCAATAACATGATTGGAAAGTTACGCGAATTAATAATACAGGTAGGTTATAGTGCCGAACAAGTGGCAGCGGCATCTGAACAGCTAACCGCAAGCTCCGAGGAAACCACAAGGGCGACAGAGCAAATAGCTTTAACAGTACAGGAGGTTGCTATTGGAACAGCTAAACAAGCTGAAAGTGTGAAGGGAACCTCAATAACTGTTCATGAAATGTCAACTTCATTAAGCCAATTTGGCACTAGTTCGGAAGTTGTAAAATCTACAGCTCTTCATACTTCAGAGAAGGCAGTAGAAGGAAACAAAGCGGTGGCCACTATTGTTGCCCAAATGAATGAAATTAATGAAACAGTTCAAGAACTTTCGGTGATGGTTAAAACATTAGGCGCACGTTCAAATCAAATAGGCAAAATAGTTGCAGCTATTACAGGGATTGCCGAACAAACAAATCTACTAGCACTGAATGCGGCCATTGAAGCTGCGAGGGCAGGGGAACATGGGCGTGGATTTGCTGTTGTTGCTGATGAAGTTCGTAAATTAGCCGAACAGTCAGCAGGTTCAGCTCAAGAAATCTCTCAGCTCATTTCAACTATCCAATCGGATACGAACGAGACAGTAAAAGCAATGGAGGATACAACGAATAAAGTAACGGAAGGAATAAATTTTGTTCACGATGCTGGTAAATTATTCGAACAAATAAAACAGGCAGTTCTTGAAGTTACTTCTCAGATACAAGAAGCTGTCTCAGACGTTCAAAAAATGGCAGTAGGTGCGGAGCAAATGGCTCAATCAGTTGAATTAATTGCTGAAACCGCTGATTTGGCTGCAATTGGAACCCAAAACATGTCAGCAGCAACGGAAGAACAACTTGCATCAATGGAAGAAATCACAGCCTCATCTTCTTCATTGTCTAAAATGGCTGAGGAGCTAAATGAGATAGTTAGAAAATTCAAGGTGTAAATGATGGATAAATATTGGCAACATCCGATTATAAAGATAGTTGTTAAATAAACGTTTAATTAGCCCTTTCAGTCTAAACACCATAAAAAATCTTTTTTTAGATATCTTAATTCTATGCTGACTTTACTTGCAAAGTTATAGGAAATGGCTACCTTATTATAGTATAATCTGATTTATCCATTACTAATTCAAAATGAATAGTTTTTTATATTGGAAGACTTTGAAACTTTACATCGGAGGTAGAAATGACAAGCTTAAGACAACGCAAGATACAACTTTTTCAAGAAAATAATAAGGATAAAGCACGGCTCTTAATCTCATGTCCAGACCAACCAGGGATAGTAGCAGCCGTATCAAAGTTTTTATTTGATCATGGAGCTAATATTCTGCAATCGGATCAATATTCGATAGATCCAGAAGGTGGCGGACGCTTCTTTATGAGAGTAGAATTTATATTGCCAAATCTATCTGGACGAGAAAAACATTTAGAAGAGGAATTTTCAATTATCGGAGAAAAATTTAAAATGGATTGGCATTTTGCCTACGCCTATCACATCAAAAGGGTGGCGATATTTGTTTCCAAACAGGATCACTGCTTAATGGAGCTACTATGGCAGTGGCAAGCGGGGGATTTAGTTGCAGATATCCCTATTGTAATTAGCAACCACCCTGATCTTGGGCCAACAGTAGAGCAATTTGGCATTCCTTTTTATCATATCCCTGTGACAAAGGAAACTAAGCAAGAGGCTGAACAAAAACAATTAAAACTGCTAGAGGAATATAAAATAGATGTATCTGTGTTGGCACGGTATATGCAAATTCTTTCACCAGAGTTCATCGCTGCTCAACCGTTAAAAATAATCAATATCCATCATTCATTTTTACCGGCATTTATCGGAGCGAGACCATATGAACGTGCTTACGATAGAGGAGTAAAAATCATTGGTGCAACCTCGCATTACGTGACAGATGATTTAGACGAAGGACCAATCATCGAACAAGGGGTGCAGCGTGTCAATCATAGTAATAATGCCGAGGATTTAAAACGAATCGGTCGTTCTGTTGAACGCAGCGTGTTAGCAAGAGCAGTAGCCTGGCATTTAGAAGATCGAGTAATTCCGTTTAAAAATAAGACGGTTGTGTTTGGGTAAATATTTTTCAGAATATAAAAAAGTACCGCCAATTTAAGGACAAATTCAATTGGTGGTACTTTTTATCACGTTGAGCCCCATCGATTGCTCCTATAAGTTCATCATCATCTTCTGTAGTAAATTATTTAATTGTTTAAGAGTCCCTTCATTTTGGAAAACACATTTTGTTATTTCACTTTTTTGCTTTTGAATGAAATTTTTATCAACTGTTGTAATTTGATAGTAATCTCCTTCTAACTCAAAAACCATGATCTCACTTTCAATAAAATTTTTATTATTTGCCTTCCTTACCTCAGCTTAACTTCTCTTTGTGTATATTTTAACATATATTGACTGACAACCAGTTGTCGCGATTAATTATCCCAAAATTTCAAGAAAAGGGTATAATTGTCTTATGCGAGGTGAAATAAATTGTCACAAATTCAAGATAAATTAAAAAAATTAATGCAAACAATAACCATCATCCAAACCTCACCAGGAATCAACTCATCAGAAATTGCCAATCAACTTCAAACTTCGACAAGAACAGTTCAGCGTTATGTAAAACAATTAAGAGAAGCCGGTTTAATAATAGAAGCAAGCAGTGGACATATGGGTGGTTTTTTGCTTCGAAATGGATATAAGTCGAATCCATTCTTTTTAACGCCTGAAGAACGAACATCACTCACACTAGTGGTGAATTCACTAATATGCGCTGAAGGTTTTCCGTTTAAGAGCGAGTTGTCAAGTATTTTAAATAAAATTAGCAGCAATTTATTTGAGATGAGTAACGTGAAAGATGATTACCTTTCAATTATGCTGCCACCAAGAGGAAACACTGAAAAAACGAAGAAGTTGATCATTGAAATAAAGGAAGCATTGAATGCGAAATTAAAAATTGAAATAGAATATGACTCTTTTTCAAGTCAACAAGTTAATAGAAGAACGATAAACCCATATCACGTCTTTCTACATGATGGCTTTTGGTATTTAGTTGGCTTCTGCAACCTACGAAATGAAATACGAACATTTCGAATTGATCGTATTAAGGAACTTCAAATGTTACATGAAAAATTTATTTTAGACAAAGAATTCGATATAGATGAGTACATCAAAAATAGTTGGTCCATTGCAAAAGGTGAAAAAACAAAAGTTGTCATAAAATTCACTCCACCGATTTCAAAGCTTATTTCGGAAGCCATCTGGCATGATTCGCAGCGATTAGAAAGTTTAGATGATGGTTGCTTGGTTTTTACCGTAGAGGTCGAAGGTACGTGGGAGATTAAAAAATGAATTTTAGGCTTTGGGAAATATGCAGAAGTGATGGAACCAGAAAGTTTACTGCAGGAAATCAAAGAAGAAATTAAGGAGATGGTGGGTAAGTATGGAATGGATAAGGATTGAAATTCCAAAATAAGAAAGACCCATCTGTCATTAAAAAGATGAGTCCTTCGCAAATAAATAAATTAATAAGTTTCAATCCACGCTTAATAAAGCGACCAGTATAGTATACCATATTTTTTTATGTGTTAAATTTTGTTGCATGTTTAATTGATTTCTGAAATAATAAAAATATTAATTAATAATTAAATTAATAAGAAGTTTTTTTGGAATGTATTGGAGGTGGAAAACTTGTACTATGCCCATTCAAAAGAAGGAAGTCCACTCGAAGAATGGCAGTCGTTAAAAGAGCACTTGACAAATGTTTCCGAACTAGCAGGAGAGTTTGCAGGAAAATTCGGTAATAAAGAAATGGGAGAAATTATTGGATTAGCACATGATATTGGAAAGTACAGTATTGAATTTCAAAAACGTTTGTTTGGGGATACTGAGAGGGTAAATCACTCTACTGCTGGCGCCAAGGTAATGATGGAAAAATATAAGGAAATTATTGGTTTGATTTTAGCTTATGGCATTACTGGACATCACGGGGGATTAAAGGACTATTACGGAATACAAGGTAGTGGATCAAGTATTCAGGAAAGATTAAACATGGATAAAGACAAGCTTCCAAACTTTGATAACTATATTAATGAAATTGTGTTCCCTGAGAAGGTATCACTTAATATAAAGAATTTGTCGAAAGATCAAATGGCTTTTTCATTATCTTTTTACATTCGAATGATTTTTTCTTGTCTAGTCGATGCCGATTTTTTAGATACTGAGCGTTTCATTAATAAAGAAAAGGCTATAAAAAGAGGAATTAATATTCCGATCGAATCCTTAAGTGAAAAATTCTTCAAGGGTATAGAAGATATGAAGAATCGTGCAAAACCAATTAAAATCAATAAAATTCGAAATGAGATTTTAGAAGATTGTATAAAAGCTGCCAAGAATGATATAGGTATGTTTACGTTAACAGTACCAACAGGGGGAGGGAAGACGTTATCATCTGCTGCCTTTGCTTTAAAGCATGCAAAAGAACATGGATTAGAACGAATTATTTATGTTATTCCATTCACATCCATAATTGAGCAAAATGCAAACGTTTTCCGTAACTATCTTGGAGAAGATGTGATTTTAGAGCATCATAGCAATGTAGATTTTAGTGAGAATTTTGATGATGAAAACAATATCAAATCACTTCAACAAGAAAGATGGAAATTGGCTTCAGAAAATTGGGATATACCTTTTATAGTAACTACGAGTGTTCAATTCTTTGAATCGTTATTTAATCACAAAACATCAAGGTGTAGAAAACTACATAATATGGTAAAAAGTGTGATTATTGTTGATGAAGCACAAAGTATCCCTGTTGATTATTTTCGACTTTGTCTTGAGGGGCTAAAAGAGTTATCTCGTTCATATGATTCGACAGTTGTATTATGTACAGCGACCCAACCTTATATTAAACAATTTTTCAAAAATAGGGCTCCACCTAAAGAAATTATTTCAAGACCCATTAAATTATATGAGGAATTAAAAAGGGTAGATGTAATATATTTACATGATATTTGCGATGAACAGTTAAGTGAGAGGTTATGTGAACATAAACAGGCTTTGTGTATTGTAAATACAAAAAGGCATGCCCATCTCCTATATAAAAAAGTGAGTAAAAGCAATAAAGAAGGTGTCTATCATTTAAGCACCCACATGTATCCGAAGCACCGCCAAGAAACATTAAATGAAATAAGAAAAAGGCTTGAATCCAAGCAGAAATGTATTGTTATCTCTACATCTCTTATTGAGGCGGGGGTGGATA
Source organism: Schinkia azotoformans (assembly GCF_035811335.1). Taxonomy (NCBI): domain Bacteria; kingdom Bacillati; phylum Bacillota; class Bacilli; order Caryophanales; family Bacillaceae; genus Schinkia; species Schinkia azotoformans. The sequence goes on along the minus strand of NZ_JARSMD010000012.1, from coordinate 34,169 downwards.
TTTCTTTTCCGTATGTTTATCGATCATTGACAGGTATTGATAGCATTGCCCAGGCTGCTGGTAGATGTAATAGGGAAGGAGTGCTCAAGGATGAACATGGAAACGAGATGAATGGTCAGGTTTTTGTATTCGAATCCAGCGAAGCACATGCATTACCAAAAGGATGGATGAGTTATACAGCAAGTATTGGAAAAGAAATTCTAGGTAAATATCAAGATCCACTTTCATTAGGGGCTATTGAAGAATATTTTAAACAATTATTTTCTAAGGATGCAACAGTACTTGATAAAAAGGAAATATACAAAGAATATAATAAAAATGCCTTGTATTATAACTTTAAAGAACTATCAGAAATGCTTTCTTTAATTGATAGCCAAACGTACCCAGTTATTATACAGGGGAATGACGATGCAAAAGAATTGATAAAGGAATTACATTATGCACAATATCCGCTATCAATAGTTAGAAAACTACAAAGATATATTGTAAATGTTTATCCGTATGAATTAAATAAATTGATAATCAATCAATCGGTGGCATTAGTTCAGGATGGTCTATATGTCTTAAACGACGATGACAGTTTATACACTAAAGAAGAGGGATTGTTAGTTGAGGTAGAAAGTAAATATTTGACTGAGTTTTTGAATATATAAGCGGGGTGTGATAAATGGGATATGGAATTAAAGTAAGAGTATGGGGTGATTATGCTTGCTTTACTCGCCCGGAAATGAAAGTTGAGAGGGTAAGCTATGATGTAATCACCCCTTCTGCAGCAAGGGGAATATTGGAGAGTGTTCATTGGAAACCAGCGATACGATGGATAATTGACAAGATTATTGTTGTTAAACCAATTAAATTTGACAATATAAGAAGAAATGAAGTTGAAGATAAAATGCCAGTATTGTCAGTATCCGCCATTGAAAAAGCTATTAATGGTGTTAATACAGAAATATATTTAGATTCCAATTCTAAGAGAGTGCAAAGAGCGACGATGCTACTTAAAGATGTGGAATATATTATTGAGGCACATTTTGAATTAACAGATAATGCAGGAGAATCAGATACAGTTGAAAAACATTACAACATCATCTTGAGACGATTGAGAAAAGGGCAGTGTTATAGTCGTCCGTATTTAGGTTGTCGGGAATTCTCTGCGCATTTTGAAATTGTAGAGGAAACTGATACAGTACGATCTGAATATATTGATAGTGAAATAGATTTAGGATGGATGCTTTACGATATAAATTTTGCTGACAACTGTAAACCGATATTTTATCGCCCTAAGATGATAAATGGAGAAATAGAGGTTCCCAATCTTTGGAGGTGAAAAAATGATATTGCAATCGCTAGTTAACTATTATCAGATGCTTATAAATCAAAATGATAGTCATATACCTAAACTTGGTTATAGCGAGGAAAATGTGCATTTCTGTCTTATGTTAGATGAGGATGGTAATTTAAAAAGTGTGCGTGATCTTAGAGATAATAGTGATAATAAAAAATCATCGAAGCTTGTTCCGATAAAATTAACATTGCCTGAACGTGTCCAAAAGTCTAGTGGCATTAGATCAAACTGTTTTTGGGAAAATGCTGAATATGCTCTTGGGGTGGAAAAGAAAAAAGATAAGGGTAAAGTTGATAAAAAAGTAATGACACAAAAGAGATTTCAATTTTTCTGCAATTTACATGAAAGTATATTAAAAAATACATCTGATGCTGGTGCAACCGCTTTGCTGTTATTTTTGGATAAACATAAGAAGAATAATTGTCAAAATGAGTTAATAGCAAAGATTGAAGATGATTTGAACAATGGGGAGTTATTAGTTTTTCGACTCGAAGGGGACTCCCAATATCTTCATGAGAGACCAGCAATAAAGAAAGTGTGGGAAAATTACTACAGTCAAAAGGAAGGTAATGTTAAAGGGATTTCACTAATCTCTGGTAAAGAAGGTTCAATATCAGAGAATCATGCCACAATAAGTGGGGTAAAAGATGCACAATCAGCAGGTGCAAGGATTGTATCATTTAATGCTAAGGCATTTGAATCATATGGACATGAAAAAGGATACATCTCCCCAATTACTGAAGAAGAAATGTTTCAATATACAACAGTGCTAAATTATCTGCTTTCTAGGAAAGGACAACGGATTCAAATTGCTGATGCTACAACGGTTTTTTGGTCTGAAACTAACAATGTTGATCAGACTAATGCTATATATGCTTTGTTAACAGGGGGAGATATTGAAAATGAATTAGCAGAATCTGAAGAAAAAAAAGAAAATGAACATGATACTATGCTTATTCATTCATTTTTAAAGGGAATACAAAAGGGAAATCCGATAGATTGGGATCATACAAATATAGATCGTAACACTGAATTTTATATATTAGGCCTCTCCCCAAACAATGCCAGGATTTCTATTCGATATTTTTATAAAAAGAGTTTTGGTGATACTGTTCAAAATATTGCAAGACACTACAAAGATACTGAATTGTATTCAAAAAATAATTATGCACCACTTATTCCATGGAGAATGTTAAGTGAGACGGCTGTAAACGATAAAGTTCATCCATTATTGGGAGGTACTTTGTTAAAGACTTTACTAAATGGAACTAGATATCCAAATATGTTTTATCAACAAATACTACTGCGAATACGTGCAGAGCAAAGCATTAATCATTATAAAGCAGCTTCTATAAAAGGGTATTTGGTGAGAAAGGCTAGATTTGAGAATAATATAGTAAGGGAGAGGTTGATTACTGTGTCGTTAAATGAGGATCGAGAAGATTTTGCCTATTTATTTGGTAGATTATTTGCGGTTTTGGAAAGTACCCAACTTGCGGCGAATCCTGGCATTGAAAGAACGTTAAGGACAACTTATTTTTCTAGAGCAAGTTCAACACCAAAAGTCGTATTTTCAACATTACTTCGACTAAATCAATATCATCAAGATAAACTAGCAAAGGAGATGAAAGGGCTTCAAGTCAATCACGACAAATTGATTACCCAAATTTTAGAAAAAATCGCAACTGTACCTCCTCAATTAAACTTAGAGGAGCAAGGAGATTTTATGCTTGGGTATTACCAACAAAAACAAGAATTATATAGAAAAGGAGATAGAGAATAATGGGTACTGTAATAGAAAATAAATATGAGTTTGTTTTGTTATTTGATGTTGAGAACGGAAATCCAAATGGTGATCCTGATGCAGGGAATTTACCACGCATCGATCCAGAAACAAGTATTGGAATTGTAACAGATGTTTGTTTGAAGCGTAAGATTAGAAATTATGTAGATTTACGGAAAAAAGGGGAAATTGGTTACAATATATATGTTCGAGAGGGAACAGTTTTAAATAATACACAAAAATATGCTTATGAATCACTTGGAATTAAGAAGGGCGAAAAGAAAAGTAAGGAAAACAAGATTGAGGCAAGAAGCTTTATGTGTCAGAACTTTTTTGATGTTCGAACTTTTGGAGCAGTCATGACTACTGGTGATTATAATTGTGGACAAGTTAGAGGGCCTGTTCAGATTAATTTTTCTAAAAGTGTTCATCCTGTTATTCCTCAGGAATTAACAATTACTCGGATGGCTGTTACTAATGAAAAAGATGAAGAAAAGGGTCAAACTATGGGTAGAAAAACATATATACCATATGGTTTATATCGCGTTGAGGGCTACATTGATGCTAATCAAGCTATTTTGGAGAACGGTGGAACAGGTTTTACTGAGGAGGACTTGAATTTGTTTTTTGATGCGCTGATTAACATGTTTGAGTTTGATAGATCTTCATCAAGAGGAAAGATGATGGCGCAAAAATTAATAGTATTCAAGCATGATTCAATTTTTGGAAATGCACCTTCACATAAGCTATTTGAAAGAGTAAAAGTAAATCTAAAGAAAGATATTGATATACCACGCAATATCGGAAATTTTGATATAGTGATTGATTATGAAAATATTCCAAGTGGGTTAGAGATATTAGAGAAACTATAGGTTTGTTATAAAATAAATATTGATTAGGCATAGCGAAGGGAGGGCTGAAGCTGGAATCATTTATGGATAATAGCGTAGAAGAAGATTATCTTATGTTATCAGGCATTCAGCATTTTCAGTTTTGTAAACGCCAATGGGCTTTAATCCATATTGAACAGCAGTGGGAAGAAAATGTTAGAACAATCGAAGGGCAACACCTTCATGAAAAGGCTGATAATCCATATATCAGAGAAAAACGGGGGGACAGACTTATTGTTCGAGGAATGCCTGTTAAATCTAGTAAACTTAAAATATCAGGAATATGTGATGTAGTAGAGTTCATTAAAGATAATAGTGGCGTTGAAATTGATGGTGCAGAAGGAAAGTATGTCGCTTATCCAGTGGAATATAAACGTGGGAAGCCTAAAATGAATGATTCAGATGTTTTACAATTAGCAGCACAAGCTATGTGTTTAGAGGAAATGCTACTCTGTGAGATTAACAAAGGTTATTTATTTTATAATGAAACAAAACATAGAGTTGAAATACCATTAACAGAAGAAATAAAAAACAAGGTAAGATCTATTTTTATAGAAATGCATGAATATTATAAACGCAACTATACACCGAAAGTAAAGACTGGTTCTTTTTGTAATAACTGTTCCCTTCAAGATATTTGTTTACCAAAAATAATGAATAAACGCTCAGTAAAAAGTTATATTGAAGGGATGATCAATGAATGAAAAAGCTCCTTAATACATTATTTATAACTCAAACCGATGTTTATTTATCATTGGAGGGAGATAATGTCGTAGCATTAAAGGATCAGGAAAAGTTGGGGAGGGTACCTCTCCATAACTTAGAATCCATTGTTTCCTTTGGTTACACTGGTGCAAGTCCGGCACTAATGGGTTATTGTGCTGAAAGAAATATTTCATTAGTATTTCTAACAATGAATGGACGATTTTTAGCAAGAGTGATTGGAAAAAGTAAAGGCAATGTTGTTTTAAGAAAGAAACAATATTTAATGTCTGAAGATGAAGACGTGTCAGCTAAGATTGCTAGGAATTTTATTATTGGAAAAATATACAATAATAAATGGATAATTGAAAGAATGACTAGAGATTATCCATTGCGGATAGATGTCTCCCAATTTAAAGAAATCTCTCGACATTTATCATCTCTTATTCAGGAAGTAAGAGTTTGTGATGACTTAGAAAGATTAAGAGGTTTAGAAGGGCAAGCAGCTATTAGTTACAATAGAATATTTAATCAGATGATTTTACAACAAAAAGACGATTTTTATTTTCATTCTCGTTCACGAAGACCTCCGTTGGATAATGTAAATGCTATGCTATCATTTGCTTATACATTATTAGCAAATGATGTGGCATCGGCATTGGAAGGAGTAGGCCTTGATGCATATGTTGGTTTTCTGCACAGAGATCGGCCAGGAAGGGTATCATTGGCTTTAGATGTTATGGAAGAACTGCGAGGGGTTTATGCAGATCGTTTTGTACTATCATTAATTAATAAAAAAGTTGTAAATAAGGGCGATTTTTATCGGAAAGAAAATGGTGCTGTTATTATGACGGAGGAGGCTAGGAAGAAATTTTTAGCCGCTTGGCAAAATAGAAAGCAAGAAAAGATAACACATCCATATCTAAGTGAAAAGATATCTTGGGGCTTAGTGCCACATGCTCAAGCCATATTGTTGGCTCGGTTTTTGCGTAATGATCTAGATGAATACCCACCATTTTTGTGGAAGTAGGTGTAATATTTGTTAGTGTTAATTACGTATGATGTCAGTACAGTTAGTGGTTCGGGGCAGAAAAGATTGCGGAAGGTTGCAAAAGTGTGTCAAAACTATGGTCAGCGGGTTCAAAACTCAGTGTTTGAATGTATTGTGGATGCTGCACAATTTACAGCATTAAAATATGAACTTGCCGATATCATTGACCACAATCAAGATAGTCTTAGATTCTATCAGTTAGGTAATAATTATAAAACAAAAGTAGAACATATTGGTGTAAAAGAATCAATAGATTTGGAAGGACCTTTGATTTTTTAGTGCGAATGTATAGTGAACATAGAATTCCATATACATTCGCACCGGTTTTTCACTGTTTTTTTTGTGGATTTTGTGTATTTTTGTTAAGTGTTCTTTATTTATTTAAAGAAAATAGCGAGTTTTAGAACAAAAAGTACAATATTATGCTATTTTGTTCGGGATTCGCTGTCGCATCCCACGCGGATGCGTGGATTGAAATCTTGAGGTAAAGTTATAACATTATAAATTACACTTGTCGCATCCCACGCGGATGCGTGGATTGAAATCGTCTAGGCGAAAAGTTTTTGCGATTTTAGCCAGTCGCATCCCACGCGGATGCGTGGATTGAAATGATGAAATAGATTTTGTTGGAGCCAGAAACGATTTGTCGCATCCCACGCGGATGCGTGGATTGAAATTATAGTATATAGGTGTCTTGTTCCTTCCCACAATACGTCGCATCCCACGCGGATGCGTGGATTGAAATTAAAATCGCCCCATTAATATCTGGAAACATTTCAGTCGCATCCCACGCGGATGCGTGGATTGAAATCCTACGAAATTATTTAGAAACTAACAATTTTGTGTCGCATCCCACGCGGATGCGTGGATTGAAATCATAACAAACCTAAGCTATTTTTTCGCCAGTTTCGTGTCGCATCCCACGCGGATGCGTGGATTGAAATCATAACAAACCTAAGCTATTTTTTCGCCAGTTTCGTCGCATCCCACGCGGATGCGTGGATTGAAATTACTGCTTTAATCAATGCTTTGGTTGTTCCTTCTGGTCGCATCCCACGCGGATGCGTGGATTGAAATATTTAAAATATAAATCGTTTATAATAACATTAGAAGTCGCATCCCACGCGGATGCGTGGATTGAAATAGATGATGGACACCCTAACTGTTTATTTATCTACGTCGCATCCCACGCGGATGCGTGGATTGAAATGGTTGTCATACTGTTTATGATGACTGTACTTCCAGTCGCATCCCACGCGGATGCGTGGATTGAAATAGTAATGTTAGACCTTTGTAATGTATATCAACTAGTCGCATCCCACGCGGATGCGTGGATTGAAATACCATCAGGTGGTTTATCGGGTGGTAAACCTCCGTCGCATCCCACGCGGATGCGTGGATTGAAATACGTAATAATATCCATGTTTCTCCGCTGTTTTACGTCGCATCCCACGCGGATGCGTGGATTGAAATTGTAGATAAATAAACAGTTAGGGTGTCCATCATCTGGTCGCATCCCACGCGGATGCGTGGATTGAAATGAATCTTCCCATGTTCTTGTTTTGGGATTCCACTGTCGCATCCCACGCGGATGCGTGGATTGAAATGAAAGTGAAATATCCTTGTCCATTATCCATAAATGGTCGCATCCCACGCGGATGCGTGGATTGAAATCACCAATCCATTACATCTTGCGTAAAAGACACAGTTGTCGCATCCCACGCGGATGCGTGGATTGAAATGTTACCAGCACTATGCTAGTACCAATTTTGAACCGTCGCATCCCACGCGGATGCGTGGATTGAAATAACCAACGTGCTGCAATTCTGACAATATAATAAGGTCGCATCCCACGCGGATGCGTGGATTGAAATTACAATCATACCTTCTGGCTTATATGATAACGTGGTCGCATCCCACGCGGATGCGTGGATTGAAATCAGAAGGTTTATAGCTAGACCAACAACATAACCGTCGCATCCCACGCGGATGCGTGGATTGAAATTTTTACCTTTTCAGCTTCCAGAACATTATTTATGTCGCATCCCACGCGGATGCGTGGATTGAAATTACATTGTTTATGGATTTTGCTTGCTAATTGCGGTCGCATCCCACGCGGATGCGTGGATTGAAATTACCATGATGAATAGTTTTACTCGTAAACTTAAAGTCGCATCCCACGCGGATGCGTGGATTGAAATAAATATTCATAGTAGATTAAAAGATTTTTTGATGTCGCATCCCACGCGGATGCGTGGATTGAAATCTTTTTTTTATTTATATTAAAAACAGAACAAAAATGTCGCATCCCACGCGGATGCGTGGATTGAAATTTCATATGCTCTTTAAGACGCTTAGTGACCTTATCGTCGCATCCCACGCGGATGCGTGGATTGAAATATAATTGAAATTAATTTAGTTATAGAAAAGCCAAGTCGCATCCCACGCGGATGCGTGGATTGAAATAAGGTGAATATGAAATAGTCAACGAGTCTATTAAAGTCGCATCCCACGCGGATGCGTGGATTGAAATTAATACTTTAAACTGAAATTCATTAGGAGCATACTGTCGCATCCCACGCGGATGCGTGGATTGAAATTGTAGATTTTAAGAATAGTATAGCTACTGATTACGTCGCATCCCACGCGGATGCGTGGATTGAAATATACATTCCGCATACTCTTTAAAAAGCCTTAACGTCGCATCCCACGCGGATGCGTGGATTGAAATTTTTAAGTCAACTTACATAAAGGGCCCTAGTCAGTCGCATCCCACGCGGATGCGTGGATTGAAATAAAAAGTGTTTAATAACTCAGGGGGTTGATATAAGTCGCATCCCACGCGGATGCGTGGATTGAAATATTAGGAGCATACTGGTCTTGTAGTTTTAAATAAGTCGCATCCCACGCGGATGCGTGGATTGAAATCTTTGATACTCTTATTATAATACATTGTATATACAGTCGCATCCCACGCGGATGCGTGGATTGAAATTTAAGAGATACATTACTATTGCTCTAAGCAAGTCGTCGCATCCCACGCGGATGCGTGGATTGAAATACGAAGTTGTAGGTACAACAAACTACAGATTATTTGTCGCATCCCACGCGGATGCGTGGATTGAAATAAATCTATCTACATCAGCAATCACAACTGAAGCTACAGTCGCATCCCACGCGGATGCGTGGATTGAAATATTATTCACTTGCAACACCATTGCAAGAAGATAATAGTCGCATCCCACGCGGATGCGTGGATTGAAATAATTCCTCGACCACCATGAAATAATGTCCTAAATGCTGTCGCATCCCACGCGGATGCGTGGATTGAAATATCTCGTCACCTACCTAAAATAAAAAAAGGTAGGCAGTCGCATCCCACGCGGATGCGTGGATTGAAATATAATTGAAATTAATTTAGTTATAGAAAAGCCAAGCGTCGCATCCCACGCGGATGCGTGGATTGAAATAAAACTTTAAATAAATAGTTATATCGAGGGTACGGTCGCATCCCACGCGGATGCGTGGATTGAAATTATAGTCAATAGAGGTGGAGTTCCTGCTGAACATGTCGCATCCCACGCGGATGCGTGGATTGAAATTTAATAACCATCTAATAACATAATAAATAGCAAATGTCGCATCCCACGCGGATGCGTGGATTGAAATACCAGTACCAGTACGAATAAAACTTTGAAACCGTTGTCGCATCCCACGCGGATGCGTGGATTGAAATTTTTTAGTGTACTAATTGTGAAATAACCATAAAAGTCGCATCCCACGCGGATGCGTGGATTGAAATTGTAGATTTTAAGAATAGTATAGCTACTGATTACGTCGCATCCCACGCGGATGCGTGGATTGAAATAATTCTAGGGATTGGAATGTAAAAGCAGATGAACGTCGCATCCCACGCGGATGCGTGGATTGAAATCAGTGTTTGACGAACAAGTCGTAAATGCTTTAAGCGTCGCATCCCACGCGGATGCGTGGATTGAAATTTCAATTGGTGAGGCTCTACCGGTTGCGGGTGGAGTCGCATCCCACGCGGATGCGTGGATTGAAATCGAGACTGTGAGAGAAATGCAATCCATTTTTTGCGGTCGCATCCCACGCGGATGCGTGGATTGAAATAAAACCTATAAATATTAGCGTTGATTCTTTTGATGTCGCATCCCACGCGGATGCGTGGATTGAAATACCAGTAGTAACATCAATAGATAGGTACTCAAAGGTCGCATCCCACGCGGATGCGTGGATTGAAATGATTTTTCAGGTTTAACATGGGGGCCATTTGGTGTCGCATCCCACGCGGATGCGTGGATTGAAATCTATCGTAACGTAGACAACAACAACTAGAAGTGCGTCGCATCCCACGCGGATGCGTGGATTGAAATTGGGAAATAGTTTTGAGTGGGTTCTAACTATTCCGTCGCATCCCACGCGGATGCGTGGATTGAAATCATCTTGAACTATAAAAACTACATCATAGCCAAAGTCGCATCCCACGCGGATGCGTGGATTGAAATCTTAGATTTGAGTTTATATGTCGGTAAATTAATGTCGCATCCCACGCGGATGCGTGGATTGAAATTATGAAAGATAACGAGGAAAAGCTACCGTATAGTAGTCGCATCCCACGCGGATGCGTGGATTGAAATTATGAAAGATAACGAGGAAAAGCTACCGTATAGTAGTCGCATCCCACGCGGATGCGTGGATTGAAATATGCGTGGATTGAAATTATGAAAGATAACGAGGAAAAGCTACCGTATAGTAGTCGCATCCCACGCGGATGCGTGGATTGAAATATAATTAAGATTGCTACAGCATCAGCTCGCTCAGTCGCATCCCACGCGGATGCGTGGATTGAAATCTATCGTAACGTAGACAACAACAACTAGAAGTGCTGTCGCATCCCACGCGGATGCGTGGATTGAAATCTTTGAATCCCGATCTACCAGTAGAAAATGTAAGAGTCGCATCCCACGCGGATGCGTGGATTGAAATGAATTTCGGGTGTCCTTTTTTATTTCCTCTAAAGTCGCATCCCACGCGGATGCGTGGATTGAAATAGTTAAAACACTATGCACCATAAAAGACACTCAAAGTCGCATCCCACGCGGATGCGTGGATTGAAATTAAACAACGCCCATGAATTCATTTTTTTATGCTGGTCGCATCCCACGCGGATGCGTGGATTGAAATGGTAATGTAGATTGGGAAAAATTAAAATTAACAGTCGCATCCCACGCGGATGCGTGGATTGAAATATTATATTTATTTTTAATTTTGTTTTTGATTAATGTCGCATCCCACGCGGATGCGTGGATTGAAATCAAATCTTTTTCATATTCTTCACCTTCTTTTTAGGGTCGCATCCCACGCGGATGCGTGGATTGAAATGTAGCATCCTGTAACGTGACAATATACATCATCGTCGCATCCCACGCGGATGCGTGGATTGAAATAATAAACGGTAAGATATTTTTATTGATTGGAATGAGTCGCATCCCACGCGGATGCGTGGATTGAAATAACAGTTTCGTTTTGTTATGACTCTTGCAAATTGTCGCATCCCACGCGGATGCGTGGATTGAAATCCCTTGAAGCAATGCACCATAGGTGTCTAGTTGAGTCGCATCCCACGCGGATGCGTGGATTGAAATCCTGCTGATAAATATCCACAAACAGCTACGCATAGTCGCATCCCACGCGGATGCGTGGATTGAAATAAGTAAAGACCGTGAGCGCAAATTTGAATGGACTGTCGCATCCCACGCGGATGCGTGGATTGAAATACTACCACCTGTCCACTCTTTTGTATTTTCACGTGTCGCATCCCACGCGGATGCGTGGATTGAAATCTTAGTCTTACTAGTAGAAAGTAAGATTAAATAAGTCGCATCCCACGCGGATGCGTGGATTGAAATTGATAATATTTAACAGAATTATGTCAATGTTGTGTCGCATCCCACGCGGATGCGTGGATTGAAATGTTAAAGAGCATGGAATAACACCAGTGCAATGGGTCGCATCCCACGCGGATGCGTGGATTGAAATTCGTAAAGCAGGTGAAAAACATGCAGGAAGAGGGGTCGCATCCCACGCGGATGCGTGGATTGAAATCCTTTGCTGTTGTGATATAGCTTTTTTAAATAAGTCGCATCCCACGCGGATGCGTGGATTGAAATAGAAAAAACATGGGTCCTTCTGGGGAAATAAGCCGTCGCATCCCACGCGGATGCGTGGATTTGGTGAAGCTAAGATGACTGCGAATTTAATCAATGGTCTAATATTAATTATTATTGTAGCAATTCTAATTTGTTTGTAGGGCAAGTTGGCAGATTTAGTAGATTAATGAAACTAGTGGAGATAGACGTAAATGAGGTTGGTAAATTATGGTATAGAGAGATAAATCTTTCTCATTGATTTCTGACTAATTTATTTAAATCCTTAATTTCAACCCCTTACTTGATAGAACGACAGGAAAGCGTTTCAATGATTCATTCTTGGTTTCGAACAAAAGCTTTTAATTCCTCATATTCATATTGTTCTGGGATTTAACTGATTACTTTCAATATCTGTTGTTGTCCATCTTTTAAGTCCAGTTGGCCGATCTTTAATTCATTCATTTGACCCTCGAGGTCTGATTTTAAATCAACCATCTGACTTTCTAAATCAGTCTTTAAATCTTTAACTGGATCTTCCAAATCTGTCTTAATATTTTTAACTTGGACTTCTAGTCCATCCAACCTTTGATTAATCTGTTGCAATACATTTTCCGTTTCTATCATTCTTCCAATGGCTATTCGTTATATTATGATAAACGGGCTTTCCTTGTGAAATTTCCAGAGTAACCTAAATTAATTTATTGTATTTTGGTGTATTAATATTCCCCTAAAATAATTCCTCATATAGCATGTTCTACTAGTTAAATAAAGTCCACATATTAATATAAAATACGATAAACCTATTTTACCGTCGATTATTCCTGTACCCCATTTAACAAGAAACCGTTTTCAAAAAAATAAATATACTATTTCTATTTACAAAATTCAGAAAATATAATTTAATAGAATAATATAAAAATAATTTTTTAGGGGGATTATGATGAAAAATGTCAAAATTTTATTGTTGGCATTGACTATGATGATGGCAATGTTCCTAGCTGCTTGTGGTGGGGGTAATGAAGCTACAAACAGCAATGAATCAAAAGAACAAGTTGGAGGAGATGCAGAAAAGTCTGCTGGCGCAGTTGAAGCAAAAATCGGAGTTATTGCTTGGATGACTGGTTCTGGCGCTGGTTATGGGGAAGCAATTACAAATGGAATTAACTTAGCGCTTGAAGAAATCAATGCTAAAGGTGAAGTGAAAATTGATCTAGTAGTCGAAGATTCTGCTGGTAAGCAGGAGCAAGCATTATCAGCAGCACAAAAGTTAATTAACTCTGATAATGTTACTGGTTTAATTGGACCTACATTAAGTACTGAAATGAACGTAGTTGGACCTGAAGCAGATTTAGCCGGTGTGCCTACAATGGGAACGTCAACAACTGCACAGGGTATTCCAGAAATTGGGGACTATATTTTTAGGGATTCCATTCCTGAGTCTTTAGCAATTCCAGCAGCGATGCAAAAAGCAATCGATAAATATGGTGTTAAAAAAGTAGCAATCATGTATGGAAACGACGATGTATTCACAAAGTCAGGTTTTGACACAATGAAAGCTACTGCAGAAGAAATGGGCTTAGAAATTTTAACAATTGAAACATTCCAAAAAGGTCAATCAGACTATAATGCACAATTAACAAAAATTAAGAATTTAAATCCTGAGTTAATTCTTTGTTCTGCTTTATATAATGAAGGGGCTGTAATTATGGACCAAGCTCGTAAGATGGGACTTACAGTACCATTCGTTGGCGGTAATGGATTTAACTCGCCAGAAGTTATCAAAATTGCTGGTGATGCAGCAAATGGTTTAATCGTTGCAACACCTTGGTTTGGTGCTAAAGAAGATGCAAAGGTACAAGAATTTGTTAAGAAATATACTGAAAAATTCGGTAAAGAACCTGATCAATTCGCGGCACAAGCATATGATGGCCTTTACTTATTTGCAGAAGCTATTAAAAATGCAGGTGAAGCAGACCGTGATGCAGTTCGTGATGCGTTAGCAGAAATTAAAGACTTTGAAGGTATTTTAGGTGTTATGTCATTTGACGAAGTTGGGGATATCGTAATGGATCCAACTGTATTGGTAATTGACGGGGGTCAATTCAAATTATTTGAATAATGGTTTGTGAAAGGAGAGGCACCAATTGTTTATAGAGCAGTTAATCAACGGCATAACGCTTGGTAGTATTTATGCAATAGTAGCACTGGGGTTTACGTTAGTATTCGGTGTTTTAAATATTATCAATATGTCACACGGTGAAATATTTATGTTCGGTGCCTTTATGGGAGTGCTTGTAACTCAGACTTATCAATTGCCTTTATGGGTAGGGTTCCTAGTTGCTATTGCTGTTACAGGCATTATGGGTTATTTCTTGGAACGTTTCGCATTAAGGCCACTACGAGGGAAGCAAGGTGTATCACACCTTGCTCCTCTTATAAGTACCATAGGGGTATCTATATTTCTTGAAAATCTTGCCCATCATTTATTTGGTGCGGGGAATCACCCATTTAGAACTTCTTTTTCAGAGATTAGTATAAAGGTTGGATCCATAACAATTTACGTTGTGCAAATTGTTATTTTTGTTATTTCCGTCATATTAATGATCGGGCTATCCTATTGGTTATCAAAGACAAAAGCCGGAAAAGCATTACGGGCTAGTGCAGAAAACCTAAATGCAGCAAGCTTACTTGGCGTAAACACAAAAAGAATCATTACTTTAACCGTGATCCTTGCGTCTGCTATGGGAGGTATTGCGGGTATCTTAGTTGGAATGGCATTTAACTCAGTTACACCGCAAATGGGTCTTTCGATGGGCCTAAAAGGACTTGCCATTATTATTTTAGGCGGCATGGGTAGCGTCCGAGGCGCTATGGCTGGCGGTTTAATTTTAGGTTTATCTGAAACATTTGTTGTCGCTTTTGGTGATTCAGGTTATCGTGACGCGATTGCCTTTGTTATGATCATCATCATTCTATTAGTTCGTCCTCAAGGACTATTTGGATCTGCGACAGCGGAAAGGCCGTGATGAGATGTTAGAAAATATGATTAATCCATATTATTTACAAGTAGCTTCATTCGTATTAATCAATATCAT
Organism: Schinkia azotoformans; assembly: GCF_035811335.1. NCBI lineage: Bacteria > Bacillati > Bacillota > Bacilli > Caryophanales > Bacillaceae > Schinkia > Schinkia azotoformans. The sequence continues at coordinate 19,130 of NZ_JARSMD010000012.1, read as the reverse complement.
TCTGGGTATCAGTATTTATATAACACTCGCTACTGGTCAGATTTCGTTAGGTAATGCCGGTTTTATGGGGATTGGAGCTTATACTTCAGCGCTTGTTACAATCCACTTTGATCTACCTATTATTATAGGAATAGTATTGGGAACAATTGTGGCTGGATTTGTTGGTCTTTTAGTAGGTTTACCAACATTAAGACTTCAAGGCGTGTTTTTAGCTATTTGTACGCTAGGTTTTGGTGAAGTAGTCCGGGTTTTCTTTATTAACTGGGAATCTGTAACTAATGGAGCTGTGGGAATTTCCGGAATCCCGCATATTGGACGTGAAATTCTTGCAACAGCAAAAGAGTGGGGAATTAATCCTGCTGATTGGGGTCTTCGAAACAATCAATTTATTAGTTTAGCAGTTTTCGTTCTTTTATTGTTAATTGTGATCATATTGTTATGGTTTTTCATCCGTCAAAATAATTCACGAGTTGGCCGCGCCTTTGCCGCAATCAGAATGGATGAAAAAGCGACGGAAGCTATGGGTGTTAACATAACTTACTATAAAATTTTAGCCTTTGTACAAGGTGCTATGATTTCGGGATTTGCAGGGACGTTATTTGCTCATGTTGTTGCTTATATTAGCCCGGCCGATTTCTCTTATCATAAGGCAGTAGAAATTTTAATATTCGCTGTGTTTGGTGGTAGTGAAGTCATTTGGGGTCCTGTATTCGGTGCAGCATTACTAACATCGTTACCAGAGTTTTTAAGAGGTATCGCAGAATATCGCTTTATGATTTATGGAGCTATCCTTGTAGCAATGATGGCGTTCCGTCCACAAGGTATTCTTGATCCAATTTGGTTTAGAAATATAAAACTATCTAAAAAACGTAAAACTTCAGTGAAAAGGGGTGCTGACCATGGTGCTTGAAATTAAACAAGTTAGTAAAAGCTTTGGTGGTCTCCAGGCATTAACTGATGTAACGTTTTCAATTGAAGAGGGTCAAGTTTTCGGGTTGATAGGTCCGAATGGTGCCGGGAAAACAACGATGTTTAATATTATTACATCTATGTTTCCACCAACTGTCGGTGAGATTAAATTTTTAAAAGAGAATATCACGGGTTTGAAGCCTTACCAAATAACGGATAAAGGAATTTGCCGGACATTTCAAAATATCCGTTTATTCCAACAAATGACTGTACTTGAAAATGTAATGGTTGGTACACATTGCCGAACAAAATCTGGTGTTTGGAAAAGTGTTTTCAGACCAAAGTCGCAAAAGCTGGAAGAAAAAGAGGTAATAGAAAAAGCGGAAAGCCTTCTAGAATTAGTAGGGTTGCTAGAATATAAGGATACGATTGCCGAAAATCTTTCATATGGTCAGCAAAGGCGTTTGGAGATTGCCCGGGCTCTTGCTAGTTCACCCAAACTATTATTATTGGATGAACCAGCGGCTGGGATGAATGAAAAAGAAACACAAGATTTATTAGATTTAATCTTCTTAATCAAAAGCAAAGGCTTAACGATTTTATTAATTGAACATGATATGCCTTTAGTAATGAAGGCATGTGATCGTATTGCTGTACTCAATTTCGGACAAAAAATAGCCGAAGGTACCCCAAAGGAAATTCAAGATGATCCTGTCGTAATCGAAGCCTACCTTGGCAGAGAGGAGGACGAGGAACTTGCTTAAAGTTCAAGGGATTAGTACTTATTATGGGAAAATACAAGCGCTGAAAGGCATCTCATTAGAAGTAAAAGAAGGTACCATTGTCACCATTCTAGGAGCAAATGGTGCCGGTAAAACTACGACTATGAATACAATAAGTGGTCTGCTCCATCCGAAGGAAGGGAAGATTTCTTTCCAAAACGAGGACATTACAAAATTGGAGCCATTTCAACTCGTTCGAAAAGGGATTGCTCTAGTACCAGAAGGTCGTGCAATTTTAACAGGCATGACGGTATTAGAAAATCTTGAAATGGGAGCTTATCACCGAAATGATAAAGAAGTAAAACAGGATTTGGAAATGGTAATGGACCGATTCCCAATCCTTCGTGAACGAAAATCCCAATTAGGCGGTACGTTATCTGGTGGACAGCAGCAGATGCTTGCTATTGCAAGAGCGCTTATGTCTAAGCCGAAGCTTCTGTTATTAGATGAACCATCCATGGGATTAGCACCGCTAATCGTTCAAGATATTTTTAGAATTGTAAAAGAAATTAATACTACAGGAACAACAGTTTTAATCGTAGAGCAAAATGCGCGCCAAGCATTAAAAATAGCTGACTACGGCTATGTACTTGAAACTGGAAAGGTTGTTGCGGAAGGACCTGCAGCACAATTGCTGGAGGATTCAAGCATTAAAGAAGCTTATCTAGGACACTAGTGAATCATTAATAAACATACTAAAATACTAAAAGCCTTGATGATATCAAATATCAGCAAGGCTTTTTGAATAGTGGGACAGAGAACCCGACCCCGCGGTACGAGCCCCCGTGATCTATTTAGAAAATATGAATCTTATGCATGTAAGTCCAAATATTTTTCCCGATTAGCACAACTGTAATTGCGATAAATAACACTTTTACGTAAGCAACCCCGGTTTTTATCGCCATTTTCGACCCCACAAATGCACCAAGGACCATCGCAATCCCCATTGGTATGCCGTATTGGAAGTTAACGGAGCCGAAAATGATAAAGATTATAAGAGACGTGATGTTGCTAGAAAAATTTAAAGCTTTAGCATTCCCGGCTGCTTCTACAAAATCAAAGCCTAAAAATAAGAAAGAAAAAATAAGAAACGATCCAACCCCTGCACCCAAAACCCCATCATAGAATCCTAAAATGAAGGCAGTAGAAGCAATGAAAATCATCATTTTTGTTGATAGTTTCTTAAACTTTGATTTAACTCCCCAATCTTTTTTAAAGATTGTGTATACCGTAACTAGAATTAGCATAATCAAAACAAGCTTATTCAAAAAATCAGCCGGTATTAAATGGACAACATAAACACCGATCGCCGATCCAATGATAGACAGTGGCAAAAGCTTTAAAACAATCTTTTTATTAACCTTTCCTGAACTAAGAAAGGAGATGGTACTAGTTAGAGAGCCCATTGTTGCTGCTAACTTATTAGTACCTAACGCAATGGATGGGGGTAGACCAGTAAATAATAAGGCAGGGATGGAAATGAGCCCGCCGCCTCCAACTGCCGAATCGATAAAAGCAGCAGCAAAGCCACAAATAATTAAGAAAGCTAACATCCCTAAGTTAAATTCATCCATTTATGATGCCTCCGAATTCTTGTCTATATACTTTATAAAAATAATTATTTCTTCTTTAATATATACTCTTAATTTATCAAGTAGTAAATATTAAGTTTTTCCAAACATTAAACACATAAAAAATTTTAAAATTATTGGATTGACTCGGATTTTGTAGGATGGGATTATAATGTGTTAAGGCTATCGAGGGAAAAATGGAAGCGTTTAATAATTTCATAGATAGGTAGCCGGGAGGGAATATAGTAATGGAAAATATTAATTTATTTGTTATGGTAGGAGCAGCACTAATTCTATTTATTGTTTTTGCATTGCTTGTATCTGGGTTCATTTTATACATGGTATTGAGAAAAAGGGATACACAGCAAACGCAGCATTCTATTAGAAGGAATTTCCCAGTTCTTTCTCATATCCGTTATATTTCAGAACATATCGGACCGGAACTAAGACAGTACCTTTTCGAAGGAGACCATGAAGCAAAGCCATTTTCTCGATTGGATTTCCAATTTATTGTCAAAGCTGGTAAATATGCTAAAACGATTATTGCTTTTGGTAGTAAGCGGGATTTTGAGAAGCCAGGTTTTTATATTCGAAATGCTTTTTTTGCAAAACAAATAACAGATTTAGAAGCAGATAACAAGAAATTAATTGATACACAAAAATATGTAACTGATAAAGATACATTATTTGCACGTCATGAACATAGTGTGGAGGCACAGATCAAACCTTGGCATTATACAGATCGTGACGCTGTTGTCATGGGAAAAGACACTTGTCGCATTCCTTATAAAATCAAAAGTCCAGTAGCTATGAGTGGTATGAGTTATGGTGCTTTAGGTGATCATGCAATTACTGCTTTATCATATGGTTTAAAAGACGCAGGTGCTTATATGAACACTGGGGAAGGTGGAATTTCGCCCTACCATTTAAAAGGTGGAGCAGATATCATTGCTCAGATTGGCCCGGCCAAATTTGGATTCAGAAATGAAGACGGTTCATTTTCATATGAGGAACTTCGTAAAAAGGCTGCAATTCCACAGGTTAAAGCCTTTGAATTAAAGCTTGGCCAAGGTGCTAAAATTCGCGGTGGTCACGTTGAAGCTGCTAAGGTTACACCAGAAATTGCAGAAATTCGCGGTGTAGAACCATATAAAACAATTGATTCACCAAACCGTTTTGAAGAGTTCCATGACATGAAGACCATGATGGACTTTATTGAAAAGATAAGAGAAGTATCTGGAAAACCGGTTGGAATTAAAATTGTAATCGGCAGTGAAGAGACCTTTGAAGAATTTGTTGGTTTTATGGCTAAAACCAATCGTTACCCTGATTTCATTACGATTGATGGTGGAGAAGGCGGTACAGGTGCCACTTATCAAGCAATGGCTGACTCTGTAGGTCTTCCGATTAAACCAGCTTTAATGATTGCACAAAGGGTATTGAAGAAATACAAAATGCGCGACAAAGTAACCATTATCGCAAGCGGCAAGTTATTCTCTCCTGATAAAATTGCGATAGCTCTAGCACTAGGGGCAGATGTTATCCAAATCGCAAGAGGACTTATGATTTCAGTAGGCTGTATTGGAGCACAAAAATGCCACTCCAATGAATGTCCTGTTGGTGTAGCAACAACTGATCCTAAGCTGCAAAAAGCTCTAGTTATCGAGGAAAAGAGATACCGGGTAACCAATTATATGACAACTCTTCGTGAAGAATTGTTCATGTTGGCAGCCGCTGCAGGCTTAACTTCACCAAGACAATTCAATGAGAAGCACGTTGTTTATGTAGATAATGAGTTCCAGGCAAAAACAATTGCCCAAGTAAAAGAAGTAGTACAAGTTAAAGAGTTAGTAAGTGTAAAAGTAGTGGAAAAAGTAGTAGAAGCTGAAAAAGAAAAGGAAAAAGAACTACAATTAGTCTAATAAGAATAATAGATCATATACAAAATGGAACACGGGGTCTCGTGTTCCATTTTTTTTCATCCCATTATTTTATATATTCATCACTAACAAGAGTGTCCGCTAAGATTTCTGATGGAATGGTGAATTCCACAACACCCATATAACCCGGTGCCACCTCATATTTATCAAATACAATCACTAATTTGTTGTATTTAGTAATGTAGAAGGATTGGTTCGCTTTTATTTTCTCAAATGGATCAAAGAGATCTTCTTCTTGCTTATTAGGATTATCTACCCAATAAATTAGGGAAGTGTCCTTTTCCATTTGCGAGAGCATTTGTCTTTTAATTTCCTCGCTTATCACGTTAATATAGGCATCATTCTTAAAAAGGCTAGGCAATGTGATGAGTAAGCCTTTTTGTTTATCAATCGTGTCAAATTGGTAGGTCGTTGAAGAGGAGCCAACTGTATTCACAACATAGCGTCCAATTGATAAAATTCGATCGGTATCTGTTTTTATTTCATATCCGCTGTCTACCCCTAAATGGCCTCCATTAGCTGCTTTTAGTTCCTCGATATCAGCCTGGAATTGTTCATATAGTGCCTTGCTTTCTTCTAAATATTTTTCATTTAAAGTAGCTTGCAGTCCCTCATTATTAAGGTTATGAATGGCAGGTGTTTTTATGTCAGCATTATAGGTTTCTTCATCAACTTTAAATTCGACAAAGGTCAATACTTTCACAATGTTTCCGATAACAGGAACCTCAGCCATCGTTTTTGCGAATGTCTCGTTTACATTTAATCCACCAACGAACACCACCGAAGCAACTGCTACTCCTGCAATCCATTTTGTTTTTCTATTTTTCCTCGGTTTTTGCTGAAGGGCTTTTTTTACAACAAAGTCTAATTCATTAGGAATAGGGATATTATCATAATCAGCCTTTAATTTTTCAATCTTTTTATCCATTTAACTTACCTCCTAGAATGGATTGATCTTTGTCCTCAATTTGGATTCGGAGCAGCTTAAGTGCTCTATATAGACGGGTCTTTATTGTGTTTTCATTCTCATGCAGGATTTCTGAAATCTCACGAAGAGTTAGGTCTTCAAAAAATTTTAGAATGATAATAACCCGATATTTTGGTGGGAGTTGATCCAGTCCTCTTGTTAAATCAACATTTTCATAAGTATCATTGCTATTGGGACTAACAAACTCCAAAGTTTCTTCATCGACACTAATTTCTCGTTTCTGTTTACGTAATAAATCCAGTGAAGTATTTACTACGATCCGATAAAACCAGCTTTTCAATCCTTCTGGGCGTTCAAGACTATATACGAATTTCAGGGCCTTATGGATCGATTCTTGAATGATGTCCAGCGCATCTTCTTTGTTTTTTACATAAGAGAAGGCCAATCTATAGAACTTCTCCTTTTCTGCGATAATTAAATCGGTTAGTAATTTTTCCAGCTCCTTATTCTTCACCGGAAACACCTCCTCTTTTCTCTTTCTATCTATAAGACGTTTCATGGAGTGCAAAAAGTTTTTTAATATGATTTTATTTAACAATAAACCAAGTTTTTCGACAAATGGACTAGAGCCCTAAAAGAATTGCTTATCCATGTGAAATTCGATATGATGTTAAATAGTGGAATTGAAAAATTGAATTAAATGGTAGGATGGTAAATATGCAAAGAGCGCGTATTATATATAACCCAACTTCTGGACGAGAGCTTTTTAAACGACATATCCCGGAGGTTTTAATGAAGCTTGAGGCTGCTGGTTATGAAACCTCATGTCATGCGACAAAAGGTCCTGGGGATGCAACGATTGCTGCCAGTCTTGCGGCTAATCGGGGATTTGATGTCGTTATTGCAGCTGGTGGTGATGGGACAATTAATGAAGTTGTTAATGGCTTAGCTATTCATGAAGTCCGTCCGAAACTTGGAATTATTCCTGTTGGGACAACGAACGACTTCGCACGTGCAATTAAAGCGAATGGTTCGATAGATAAAGCAGTCGATATAATTGCTGCAGGTTATTCGAAAAAAATGGATATTGGAAAAGTAAATGATCAATATTTCATTAATATTGCTGGTGGCGGGCGTTTGACTGAGTTGACTTATGAGGTTCCGAGTAAGTTAAAAACGGTATTAGGACAACTTGCTTATTATATTAAAGGAGTCGAAATGCTCCCAACACTTAAACCAACTCCGGTGAAAATAGAGTATGACGGAAAGCTTTTTGAAGGTGAAGTCATGCTATTTTTAGTGGCTAATACGAACTCTGTCGGCGGATTTGAGAGGTTGGCCCCAAAAGCCGATCTTGCAGACGGTTTATTTGACTTTTTAATCCTTAAGAAAGCGAATATGGCTGACTTTTTAAGGATTGCAACATTAGTGTTAAGAGGGGAGCATCTTAACGATGATCTGATCATTTATACGAAAGCTAATCGTATAAAAGTGACGTCTGATGAAAAAGTCCAGCTTAATCTTGATGGTGAATTTGGCGGTGTTTTGCCTGCGGAGTTTATTAATTATTATCAGCATATTGAAGTGTTTGTACCAAAAGATTTCTAGTAAAAATGAGGGCAAAACCGATAAATGGTTTGCCTTTTTCTACTTTAAGAAATAACAATAAAGGAAGATTGACATGGCAAAACTAGAAGCACCGATAAATAAAAACGATGTGATAGAGGTAACTTTTGAAGATTTAACACATGAAGGGGCAGGGGTAGCAAAGGTTGATGGGTTCCCGCTATTTGTCCCCAATGGTTTACCTGGAGAACAGGCCCAAATCAAGATTGTTAAAGTGAAAAAAGGGTATGGATATGGGAAGATTCTTGAATTTTACAAAAAAAGCCCTGATCGCATTGAACCAGTCTGTCCCATCTATAAGCAATGCGGTGGCTGCCAGCTTCAGCATTTAAGTTATGAAGCACAGCTGAAATTTAAGCAAAAACAAGTAAAAGAAGTACTAACAAGAATTGGACATTTGGAAAATATCACTGTCCATCCCGTCCTTGGAATGAAGGACCCGTGGAAATATCGTAATAAATCACAGGTCCCAGTTGGTGAAATCGAAGGTGGCTTGGTGGCAGGATTCTTTCAACAGCGGAGTCATACGATCATTAATATGGAAGAATGTCTAATCCAGGCAGAGGAGAATGACCGTGTTGTTCAAGGTGTTAAACGAATTGCGGAAAAATACGGAATGAGAGCCTATAATGAAGAAACACATTCAGGTACACTCCGCCACATTGTAACTCGCTATGGTCGGAAAACGCAGGATGTTATGGTTGTGCTTATAACGAGAACTGAAAATTTTCAGCATAAAGATAAAATCATTGACGATATTCATGAAGCTTTTCCACAAGTAAAATCAATCATCCAAAATATTAATTCAAAGCGAACAAATGTCATTTTTGGTGATAAGACAAAGGTGTTATGGGGCGACGAATATCTATACGATTCAATTGGAGATATTCAATTTGCAATCTCAGCCCGTTCCTTTTACCAAGTTAACCCGGAACAGACAAAGGTTTTATATGATAAAGCATTAGAATACGCTAAATTGTCCGGTGAAGAAACGGTCATTGATGCTTATTGCGGGATTGGAACTATATCATTATTCTTAGCGCAAAAAGCTATGAAAGTGTACGGAGTAGAGATTGTGCCTGAAGCGATTGAAGATGCGAAAAGAAATGTGAAACTTAATGGCATGACTAATGTTGAGTTTGAAGTAGGAAAATCAGAGGAAATCATCCCGGCATGGCATCAACAAGGTATTAAAGCTGACGTCATCGTTGTCGATCCGCCTCGCAAAGGCTGTGATACTGAACTACTTGAAACGATCATTAAAATGAAACCGAAGCGGGTAGTCTATGTTTCTTGTAACCCGGGAACACTGGCACGAGACCTGCGTATCCTAGAAGATGGCGGATTTAAAACAATCGAGGTACAGCCGGTAGATATGTTTCCGCATACGAACCACGTTGAGTGTGTTGTCTTGATGTCAAGGGTGGAGAAATAGGACTATTCAAAACACTTATAAATAAAGGATTTTCAAGATTGGAGGATTTTCTGCCTAACATCTGGCGGTACCTTTTAGCCTTGAAGATCCTTATTTTTATTTTTTTTAGGAAACATATCTGCTGCAAAAATGTTCGTAGGGTTGTGGAGACAGATTAGATAACTTCATGAGGTTGTGGAGATAGGAAAGATGAAATATTCCCTAATTTTGAAATGAAGGGATATCCCTATCTCTATATTATAGATATACAAATCTTAATATTTGAGTTGAAAAAGTAATTACATTTCAGGTGTAAATAGTCATTCCTATAGACTGGTTTTCTTGGTATAATAAAAAGAAAAAGCAGGTGTGGATATGGAAAGTGAAGATAAAGTGCAAAAACAGCCTATGGACTTTTATAATATGTCAGATTTTTTAAGAGGACAATCCTCGAAATTAATAACTAAATTATCTGATGAGGATAGGACTGCTTTCGTTTTAAAAAATGGAAAGCCTATTGCTGTTCTACTGTCTAATGAACGCTATGAAAGGCTTTTGAAATCAGGTATTGATATAACAGAATATTAAAGATGAGCGAGGTAAAATGAATGGCCGTGAAAAAATCAGAACTATATTCCCTACTATGGGAAGCGTGTAATAAATTAAGGGGTGGCGTAGAGCCGTCAAGATACAAAGACTACGTACTTGTACTATTGTTTTTTAAATATGTATCAGATAGATACAAAGGACAACGATTTGCTGAGTTTACGGTAAGCGAAGGTGCATCATTTGATGACTTAATTGCTGCAAAGGGCAAGAGCGATGTCGGTGAACGAGTAGATAAGATTATCCAAAAGTTTCTAGAGGAAAACCGTCTTCAAGGTTCTCTTCCTGATGTTAGTTTTAATAACCCAGATGAACTGGGTTCTGGCAAGGAACTAGTTGATAAAGTTTCTGGACTTATTGCTATATTCCAAAATCCTGCTATTGACTTCAAAAGTAACAGAGCAAGTGGCGATGACATCATCGGAGATGCTTATGAGTACTTCATGATGAAATTTGCTCAAGAATCTGGTAAGAGCAAGGGTCAATTTTATACGCCTAGTGAGGTGTCACGTATCATTGCTAGACTTATTGGTATTGGTGATGTTAAGCAAGAAACAGGAAAGAAATGGACACTTCATGACCCTGCTGCGGGCAGTGGTTCCCTACTAATTCGTGCAGCAGATGAAGCCCCTATGGACGAAAATGGTGACTCTATCGTTACAATATTTGGTCAAGAAAAATATCCCGATACTGCAGGTTTAGCAAAGATGAACTTTATCCTGCATAACAAAGGTACAGGTGAAATTAAGAGTGGTAATACATTAGCAAACCCAGCATATACCGATGATTTTGGTGGGCTTAAGAAATTTGACTTTATTGTTATGAATCCTCCTTTCTCTGATAAGGACTGGAGTGATGGAATAAAAATCACAGAAGATAAATTTAAAAGATTTGATGGCTATGGCATTCCACCAGAGAAGAATGGTGATTATGCATGGTTTTTGCACGTTTTAAAGGCGTTAGATAGTAATGGTAAGGCAGGAATTATTCTGCCCCACGGTGTGCTATTTAGAGGGAATATAGAAGAGACCATTAGAAAAGCAGTTCTTGATAAGCGATACATCAAGGGCATAGTTGGTCTGCCCGCTAATTTGTTTTACGGCACAGGTATTCCTGCTTGCATCATAATTATTGATAAAGAAAATGCTGATAATCGTGAGGGCATCTTTATGGTAGATGCAAGTCGTGGATTTAAGAAAGACGGTAACAAGAATCGCCTTCGTGAACAAGATATTGAGAAAATAGTACAAACATGCATAAATAAAGAAGAAATTAGGGGCTATTCTCGTTTTGTTACCTATAAAGAAATCTTAGAAGAAAACGATGGTAACCTGAATGTCCCTCGATATATCCAAAAGATTGATGATACACTGCCACAAAATATTGCATCCCATCTAAAGGGTGGAATTCCGGAAATTGATATTGATTCAATAGAAAAACTATGGACGGTTTCACCAAATTTGAAACAAGAGATATTTACCTGTGTTGATGAAAAGCATAATGTCTATGACCTTGCTATGTCACCAAACGAGATTGAAACGGTTATCTCTGAAGATGAAAATATCAAGAGCCAAAAGGAAACCGAGTGTGGTGAACTATTCGGGGCTTGGAGAACTGCAGTAAAAAACGTGCTGCTAAACATCAATGAGGATACAAATCCAAAGGAGTTAATTCGTAACATTGGCCTTGAAATCCTGCACAATTTCGAATCGGCACAGCTTTTAGACAATTATGATGTGTACGACTTCTTGCTAAATTATTGGAATGAGAAAATGCAAGATGATGTGTATGTTATTAAGGCTAGTGGATATGAGGCTGGTCGTGAGATTGAATATGTGTATGCTCAAAAGAAAGCAAAAGATGAAAATGGAGAAGTAATAAAAGTTGATGATACTTCTAAAATGAAGTCGTTTGAAGGGGCGTTAATTCCAAGAGAAATTATCGAACATGAGTATTTTGAAAAAGAGTTAATTGTACTTAATGAGTTGAGCGAAAAATCAACCTTGCTTGAATCTGAACTGGATGAAATACGTGAAGATGAATCCGGTGATGAAGGCTTGCTTGTAAATGCCCTAAATGAAAAAGGTGACAGCATTCCAAAGGCAAATCTTAATAAGCGGATTAGGGAACTCGAAAGTAAAAAGACCTCACCTGTAATGAGCGATATTATAAAGTTGATTGAATTGTTTGATGAGGGCAATACAATTGAAATGGAGAAAACCGTCAAAGATAACAGTGAGTTAAAGGGTTACGAACTTAGAAATAAGAACGGTTCATTTGGTAAATCAAAGCTAAAGACAGCTTTAAAAGAGGCAAGCGACAAGGCAACTATTCCAGAGATTTATGCAGAAGAGTATAACGCATTACTTGCATATCAAGATAAGATGTTAGCAAAAGAAGAAGCTGACAAGGAAGTAAAAGAAGCCCAAAAGGCACTTGATGATTTAGTACTTGCAAAATATGGTGAGTTATCAGTTGATGAAATTAAATACTTGTTATTCGATAAAAAGTGGACTGCAAGGCTTGAGAGTGATATTACAAATGCTATTGACCAGGTGTTAAATGCTCTAGCGTCAAGAGTTGTTCTAATTGCAAAACGCTATGAGCATACTTTAGGTGAGATCGAGGAAAAGACAGCTCGGTCGAAAGTAAAAGTGAAGTCTGCCCTAGAAAGGATGGGGTACACATGGTAACTTATCCAGAAGGTTGGAGATGCGATACAATTAAAGATATTGCAAATATCACAACTGGTTGCAGAGATACTCAAGATAACAAGGTTAATGGAAGGTATCCGTTTTTTGTACGTTCTCCTATCGTTGAACGTATAGATGTGGTGGATTTTGATTGTGAAGCTGTGTTGACTGCAGGAGATGGGGTAGGTACAGGAAAGGTATTTCATTACATTAACGGTAAGTTTGCAGCACATCAGCGTGTTTATGTTATGAGCAATTTTCAAAATGTTGATGGTAAGTACTTCTACTATTATTTCTCAAACAACTTCGGAAAAGAAGTTGAAAAATATACAGCTAAATCATCAGTTGATTCAGTGCGACGCGATATGATAGCTGAAATGGAGTTTCCGTATCCTCCTTTACCTGAGCAAAACGAGATTGTTAAAGCATTGTTAGATTTTGACGAGCATATTGATAACCTAACCGAACTAATCGAAAAGAAAAAAGCAATCCGTGATGGTGCTTTGGAGGATTTGGTTAGTGGCAGGACTAGGCTTGATGGATTTGGCGGTGAGTGGAAAGAAGTTAACCTTGGAACTGTAACTACTATTCTTAATGGCGACAGAGGTGTAAATTATCCATCAGAATCTGCGTTTACATCTTATGGTGTTCCATTTGTGAACGCAGGTCATCTCAGCAACGGAAAAGTTTTGTTCGACGGTATGGATTACATATCCAAAGAGCATTATTGTTTGTTGGGAGGTGGAAAGATTATAAAAAATGACATTTTATTTTGTTTGCGTGGTTCACTTGGAAAGTTTGCATTAGCAGATTTTGATGAGGGAGCACCTGCATCATCTCTTTGTATTGTGAGAGCCAAAGAAACAATCAACCCTTTATTTCTTGCTCAATTGATGTCTTCATCAATTATAAAAAATAGAATAGAAGCTGCCAATACAGGCTCATCTCAACCAAACTTATCAGCTAAAGATATATCACTCTTTGAATTTAAAATTCCAGTTGATATTGAAGAACAACAAGCCATATCTTCTATCCTAACAGCAATGGATGAAGAAATAGAATCTCTTGAAATGGAAAAAGCAAAGATGATTCAAATTAGAGAAGGTGCAATGGACGACCTTTTAACAGGCCGTGTGCGTCTTACAGTATGAGGAGGTTAAGTTTATGTCTGTTGATTTAGAAAGAAAATTACAAAATAAAGTCCTCCACTGGTTAATAGATGAAGAAAAAGATGGTGGCTTAGGCTACACATATCTTGGCAACCTTGAGGATCAAGACAACACACCAGTTAAAGAGGATTTGCTAAAGAAGAATCTAGAAAAGCGCGGTTATACGAAAGAACAAATTTCAAAAGCAGTAAATGAACTTGTTACTAAGGCAAACAATCAAGTGGATAGCCTATATCAAACCAATAAAGAGGTCTATTCCCTACTTCGTTACGGAAAGCAAGGCGTAAAGGACGATAATAAAAACCGTCAAACTGTGCATTATATCGACTGGGATAATGTAGAGAATAATGATTTTTATGTTGCTGAAGAAGTAAGCGTACTTTGTTTTAATCAGATAGAAAGAAAACGTCCCGATGTGGTACTGTATATAAACGGCATCGCACTTGGCATATTTGAGTTAAAGCGTTCATGCGTGAGTATTGGCGAAGGTATTCGTCAAAATCTTACAAATCAAAAAAAGGAGTATATTCAACCTTTTTTTAGCACCGTTCAATTAATTTTTGCAGGTAATGAGGCAGAGAGGCTTAAGTATGGTACTACCGAAACGGCTGAAAAGTATTTTCTTAAATGGAAAGAAGATATCAAAGCTACCGATGACCTTTCTGCAACTGTCAAGGATATTCAATCTAAAGAAAAGAATAAGCTAAGAGATGCTATAGTCTCTCTTTGTCAAAAAGAACGTTTTTTATCGTTGATTCATGACTTCATTATCTTTGATGCTGGAGTGAAGAAGGTTACAAGACATAATCAATACTTTGCGAATATTGCTGCAAGAAAAAGGATTATTGCAAATGAGGGTGGTATCATTTGGAATACACAAGGTTCCGGTAAGTCATTGATAATGGTTTGGCTTGCTAAGTGGATTATTGAAAATGTGGAAGATAGCCGTGTAGTTATCATTACAGACCGTGACGAGCTTGACGACCAAATAGAGAGCCTATTTATTGACGTTGATGAGAAAGTTAAAAGAGCAAAGAGTGGCTCTGATTTAAGAGAAATACTAAATAAAAATGATGATTCTATCATATGCTCTTTGATTCATAAGTATGGACACAATGCAGGTAAACAATCCGATGTGGATCAGTATCGTAAAGAGTTATTAAAGGACTTGCCTGCTGACTTTAAGGCAAAAGGAAACATTATCGCCTTTATTGACGAATGCCACCGTACAAACTCGGGGAAATTACACGAGGCTGTTAAAGTTTTGATGCCTGAAGCAGTGCTTATCGGTTTTACAGGAACGCCGCTACTTAAAAAAGACAAGAAAACCAGCCTTGAAACATTTGGATCGTATATCCACACCTATAAATTTGATGAGGGTGTTGAAGATGGTGTTGTTCTTGATTTACGTTATGAAGCAAGAGATGTTGACCAAGATTTATCCAATAGGGAAAAGGTAGATTTGTGGTTTGATAATAAAACCTTAGGTCTTACAGAAAAAGCAAAGACACAGTTAAAACAAAGCTGGACTTCAATCAATAAATTATATAGTTCAAGACAAAGACTTGAGAAAATTGCGGGTGATATTATCTTTGATATGAATTTAAAACCGCGCCTTAAAAATGAACGTGGAACGGCTATGCTTGTTGCCAACAGTATATACGAGGCTTGTAGATATTGGGATATCTTTACTAGCAATGGCTTTAATAAATGTGCTGTTGTCACCTCTTACGAACCTTCAACTGCAAGTGTTAGAACGGCTACGAGCGACTTAAATCAAGAAGGTGAAGAAGAATATAAGAAGTCTATTTATGAGCGTATGCTTAAAGGCAAAAAATTAGCTGAATTTGAAAAAGAAGTAAAGGAACGCTTTAAAAAAGACCCGGCTAAAATGAAGCTTCTTATTGTGGTGGACAAACTATTAACGGGTTTTGATGCACCAAGTGCCACTTATCTATATATTGATAAATCTATGCGTGATCATGACTTGTTCCAAGCAATCTGTCGAGTTAATAGGCCGGATGGTGAGGATAAAGACTATGGTTACATTGTAGATTATATGGATTTGTTCCGTAATGTACAGTTGGCGGTTGCTGATTATACAACCGAAGCTTTCGATAACTTTGATAAAGAAGATGTTGAAGGACTTATTAAGAATCGTTATGATGAAGCCAAATCTGAAATGGTGGGTGCAATTGCATCTCTTAAGGATTTGCTTGAAAACGTAAATGATTCAAAAGAGGATACTGATTATATTGAGTATTTCTGTGGTAAAAATAGTGAGGATGATGAGAGAACAGGCCGCCGGGATATTTTGTACGCTCTTACTGCATCCCTGACTCGTTCCTTTGCAAATTGCTGCGATAAACTTGTGAGCAACTATGGTTATTCAGAGAATCAAGTTAACCAGCTTAGGAGTGATATTTCTGGATATAACAAAATAAAAGAAATGATTAAACTTGCAAGTTGTGATTATATTGACTTAAAGCCTTATGAGGCGGATATGCGTTATATCCTCGACACCTACATTCGGGCCGACGATTCTAAGGTTGTAAGCGAACTTGCCAATATGCCATTGGTTGAGTTGCTATTAAATAATACAACTACAACACCAATAGATGCATTAGTGAAAGAACTTCCAGGAAGTGATAACGCGAAGGCTGAGACCATTGAAAATAACTTGCAACATGAAATCGTTAAAAAGATGTCTTCAAATAAAGTTTACTATGGCAAGCTATCAGAAATGCTCCAAATAATTATTGACCAAAGGCGAATTGAGGCTATGAGTTATGAGGAGTATCTACGTCAAGTGGTAGAACTAGCACAAGCGATTCTACATCCAGAAGAAAATTCTGATTATCCGGATGCTGTTAAGAATAGCGAAGCCAGAAGAGCTTTCTTTGATTACTTTGATAAAGATGAAAAACTGGCTATAAATAGTGACAATGCTATCCGTAATGCAATACGTCCTGATTGGAAGCGAAATTTCCAGAAACAACAAAATATAAGACTTGCTATATATCAAAATTTATTGGTATATGGTTATGACGAAGATGTAGCAACTGATAAAACCAATGCCGTCTTCGAAATAGCTGAAAGACAGGGAGAATACGATGTGTAATGAAGTAATAATTGGCGGTATGCCAATAGAGATTATCAAAAAGCAAAATCTTAAAAATCTTTATATAAGGGTTAATCCCCCAGAAGGAAATGTAACTGTAAGCACTCCTAGTGATTATCCAGATGAAGAAATAAGGCTTTTTGTTCTAAAGAAAATGCCGGAGATTACCAAGGTGAGAGATAGGATGTTGTCACAACCACGTCAAACTGAACGTGAATATGTGTCTGGCGAATCACATTATTTATGGGGAAAGCCTTACCGTTTGCAGGTCGTTTATGAAGGAAACAAATACGAAATTACGAAACTACCAAATAAAATAATGCTAACTGCTCCCGAGAGATCGACCAAAGAATCTAGGGAGAGGGCTTTTAACGAATGGTACAGAGAAGAACTTAAACGAGTATTGAATGTTGTGGTTTCAAGGTGCGAGGCAAAGACAAATCTTTATGCTAATGAATACAAAATAAAAAATATGAGGACAAAATGGGGTACTTGTAATATTGATAAAAAAAGAATATGGATTAATTTGCAGCTTGCTAAAAAACCAGTCGAATGTCTTGAGTATGTGGTTATACATGAACTAGTACACTTGATAGAAAAGAATCACACCCATAGATTCCATGCTCTTGTTGAGGAGTTCTACCCTACCTGGAAAGAGGCAAGAAAGCTATTAGCAGAGCTGCCTTTGGATTATATTGAAAAAGGGGAGTGGGTAGAGAATGAAGAGCAAAATAACATCTAGTGATATTTTTGATATTAATAAAAAATCGGGCGCATTGATACTTGGAAAGAATCGACTTGATGATTATGCAACTAAATTTTTAACAAAATATTGTAAGCAGGCATTGGTTGATCCAATGCCTCTTCCAGTTGAGGAGATTCTTCAGGATATGGGACTTACAGTACAAGAAGTGTCCTTATCTAGCAATTTAGATGTTTTTGGTTGCTGTTTGCTATTAGATGCACATATCGATGTTTATGACCAAGAAACAAGGCAATATACATCAACCGCTTTTAATGCTGGAACTGTATTGATTGATCCATTATCTGAAGCTGTATTTGGTGAAGGTTCGAGCAGAAACACACTAATCCATGAGGCACTGCATTGGGAAAAAGATAAGAGGTATTTTGAAATCCTTGAGATAAAAAATAAAAATGCATCTGAAAAGCTATACCCTATTTTATGCCGTCAATCTGAGACTTTCTATACTCCACCTGAGGGAAAGAACACAAAAGAAAATGAAGTAAGGTGGTTGGAATGGCAGGCACATAGATTAGCACCAAGAGTCCTTATGCCAAAAAACAGCTTTAAAAAGAAGGCACTGGAGTTTATACAACAATATAAAGAGGCTGGAGAAAATGTTATATTATCGTGTGACACTTTGATTGAAGATTTAAGTATCTTCTTTAAAACGTCACGGTTATCAGTAAAATATAGATTGAGTGAGGTTGGTCTTAAAGATACAATTTCAAGGTTTTCAGATTATGAAGATGTCTATGAAGAAATCAATAGCAATAAAGATTTTGTCAAATTAACTCCAGTAGAAGCATTAAAGATTGTTGATACAGATTCAGTTCTTAAAGGATGGATAAGCGATGGACGATTTGTTTATGCTGACGGGTACTTTGTTCTCGCTGACATCCAGTATGTAAAACAAAAAGATGGAGTGCTTCATTTAACTGCTAAAGCAAAGAAAAATCTTGCTAAATGTGTTATTAATATTCGTGAGCAAAAGTTTACTACATATGAAAATGCTGATAAGGATTTTCTTGGTTATGCGGTACTTAGAAAAGTAGAAGGAATTGACAATAGACTTCTTACATTCCATCCAAAATATCAGTCTTCTTTAATGTGTGAACCAGAAGAGGCTTACCAAGCATTTTATAAACAGTTAGCTTCTTATGATGAACAAGAAGAAATTGAACTTATGAAGATGATAGGAGACCCAACTAAATCACTGTGCGAGTGTTTATGGTTTTTGATGGAGAATAGAAAATGGGACTATCCTAAGCAATTTAACGAAGAGACAGGACTGCACATAAACTATCATGGTAAAATTAAGAAAAACAACTATAACAACATGACTACTAATGTTTTGATGGCGATTTGTGTAGGCATGAGATTAAGTTCGAGAATAACACAAAAGTTATTTGATAAATCAAATAACAAATTAAATTATTATTCTGATCCTGATAAAACCTATATTCGTATAATGGAGACTATGCCAGGACTCTCGCTTGGAGATTTCAATGGAATCTTAGGGCAGTTTGGAATACCCGAATTAGGTAGCGAAATAAAAATTTAATAATTCATTAACTCGTTGAGTTGGTTTTGAACCCCGAAAGGGGTTCTTTTTGTGCGACGGGCAGT
>NZ_JARSMD010000011.1:0-54885 GCF_035811335.1 Schinkia azotoformans | reverse complement strand
TACGACCTAAGATCCCTCAGAGACGATGAGGTAGATAGGTCTGAGGTGGAAGCGTAGCGATACGTGGAGCTGACAGATACTAATCGATCGAGGACTTAACCAAATAGAAAAGCGGAGGCGCCTGTTCAGCGACGTATGGACTGGAGCACATCGACTGAGATAAAGGAATCACGAAGAGCGTAGCGATTCGATGATGACTTATCGTAGGGAGATGGGTGAAGTCCACTAGTCGCTAGGCGCCGGAGCTGGACAGTGAATGCACGGTAAATATGAATGCCGATTATCTAGTTTTGAAGGAACAACCTTCAATTCAATACAATGTTTGGTGACGATAGCGAAGAGGTCACACCCGTTCCCATTCCGAACACGGAAGTTAAGCTCTTCAGCGCCGATGGTAGTTGGGGGCTGTCCCCCTGTGAGAGTAGGACGTTGCCAAGCAAACGAAAGAACAGCAGAAATGCTGTTCTTTTTTTTGCTCTAATAATGTAATAAAGACTAATAAAGGATAATAAGCATCAATATTTGACAATAGGCTTAACCAACAAGGTAATAAATAAGGTTGTTAGGCTTTTTCCTTTTTCCTATAGACAGACACAAATAATTCCTTTTCTCATAAAATAATAACAACTAACAGTTTTGGATATAGTATTTTGCCTATTCAAAATAGTGTATAAAATTTAAGCTGATTGGCGATACTGAAACTGTGGAGGTGGACTGGATGGAATTAAACACAAATAAAAGTTCTGATGGGGAGACGTGCGTCATTTGCGAACAAAAGAAAGATAAGGGCATTCATATATATACGCAATTTATTTGTAATGAATGTGAGAAAGAATTAGTTTCAACGGAAACAAATGATGAAAAATACAAACATTTTTTAAATCAGATGCGGAAAATTACAGAGCCGATGCTAAATCTGAAATAGAACAGATCCATATTTGCATAGGGTCTGTTTTTTATTTAATATTAATAACGAATGAAAATGAAATGAGGCTCTCCGATGAATCAAGATTTACTTCCTCTATACAATGGTTTACTAAGCCATATTGAAACAAAACCAATCTCATTCCACGTACCTGGGCATAAAAGTGGAACAGTATTTCCACCGTTACCATCAGGTCATAACCTATTTCAGGAATTATTAAAAATAGATCAAACGGAGCTTGGGAATCTGGATGATTTGCATTCAGCTAGTGGGATTATAAAAGAGGCTGAGGATTTAACGGCTGATCTTTATAAAGTAACGAAAAGTTATTTCCTTGTCGGGGGATCTACAGCTGGCAATTTAGCTATGATACTATCAACCTGCGAACAGGGTGATAGTGTGCTTGTTCAACGTAATAGCCACAAGTCCGTCCTAAATGGTTTAAAATTGGCAGGTGTTCAGCCAGTTTTCCTATCGCCTGAATATGATAAAAATGGGCAATTTTCAACAAATGTTTCACGTGAAACAGTCGAAAAAGCAATAAAAATGTTTCCTGATGCCAAGGTGCTTATTTTGACTTCACCGAACTATTATGGCATGGTTTCTACAGAGCTCCAGCAAATAATAAATCTTGCCCATGCCAATGGATTAATAGTCCTCGTTGATGAAGCGCATGGGGCCCATTTAATACTTGGTGAACCGTTCCCACCTTCAGCTATACAACTGGGTGCAGACATTGTTGTTCAGTCGGCGCATAAAACATTGCCGGCGATGACGATGGGCTCATTTCTTCATTGTAATAGTCGTCATATCGATCTGGATAATTTACAATACTATTTGCAAGCCATTCAGTCCAGTAGTCCTTCTTATCCGATTATGACATCCTTAGATATAGCGAGGTATTACTTAGCCCAGATTACGGAAAGCGAAAAGGGGAAAATTGTCACCAGTATTAATAGTCTTCGACAACAACTTTCAACCATTGACCAACTGAGTGTCCTACCCACTAATACTAAAGACAATAATTGCGACCCATTAAAGGTAATTGTTCAAACAAGATGCTCCCACTCCGGTTATGAATTACAAAAGGAATTCGAAAAGCAAGCCCTTTATACAGAGCTCGCAGACCGGTGGAATGTTTTATTTGTTCTGCCTTTAGCTGCCATTGAAAATGGGGCAGCTATAATTGAAAAACTAAAAGTGGCTGTCAAGCACTTACCGGTTCAATTTGTCCAACAAAAAAATACATATAAAGCCTTAGATAAAACGGAAGATAAAATTTCAACCCTAGCCATTCATTATAATGAAATGAAAAAGTTCAAAAAAGAAAGAGTTCCGCTGCTTCAAACGAAAGATCATATTGCGGCTGTATCTGTTATTCCTTATCCGCCGGGGATCCCGTTGATCCTTGAAGGCGAAAAAATAACAAACTCACATATTAACCAGCTTCTAGAGTTACTAAATGCAGGTGCTTATCTGCAAAATCATAGAGATATTTTGGAAAATGGACTTGAAGTTTTTAAATAAGATTTATATGAAAACATGCCAGCCATTACAAAATTAGGGTAAAATAAGTGAAGATAAGTATTTAAACTAGAATTGTAAGCGGAGGAAAAAAAATGAGTTATCTCATAACTCTCGAAGGTGTCGAGGGATCAGGAAAATCCACATTAATTAATTATATTAAGGATTTTCTTGAATATAGCGGGAAAAGTATTGTTGTTACAAGAGAACCAGGAGGAATTGATATAGCTGAACAAATTCGTTCAGTTATTTTAAATAAAAAGAATACTAAAATGGATGGTCGAACGGAGGCGCTCCTCTATGCTGCAGCAAGAAGACAGCATTTAGTGGAAAAGATTATTCCATCATTAAATGAAGATAAAATTGTATTATGTGATCGTTTTATCGACAGTAGTTTAGCCTATCAAGGGTATGCACGAGGTTTAGGGATTGACGAGGTTCTTTCGATTAATGAATTTGCTATTGGAAATTTTATGCCGAATTTAACCTTATATTTAGACCTAGATCCTCAGGTTGGATTAACTAGAATTAGAAAAAATAAAGAAAGAGAAGTAAATAGGTTAGATTTAGAAGAAATGAATTTCCACACTAAGGTGAAAGAGGGATACGAGGAAGTTTTGGCGAAATTCCCTAATAGAATTGTAAGAATAGATGCTAATCAAGAAATTGAGAATGTATTTTCGGATATTAAAAAGGTACTAATAGATAAAATAATGTGGTGATCGTATATGCAAACATGGGAACAACTACAGGAAACACAGCCCAAGGTTGTGAAGATGCTGATAAATAGTATATTGAAAGACCGGATTGCGCATGCTTATTTATTTGAGGGTGGTCGTGGGACAGGCAAAAAAGCCGTCGGCATTCAACTCGCCAAAAGCTTTTTTTGCATAAATAAAACGGGTGCCGAACCATGCAATTCCTGTATTGAATGCAAGCGAATTGACTCAGGCAATCACCCTGATGTCCATTTCCTATCACCGGACGGTTTATCGTTAAAAAAAGAACAAATAAAAGATTTGCAGAGAGAATTTTCAAAGAAGAGTGTAGAATCAAAGGGGAAAATCTATTTAATTGAACATGCTGATAAAATGACAAATCAAGCAGCCAATAGTTTATTAAAGTTTTTAGAGGAACCAGATGGACAAACTATTGCCATTTTGTTAACAGAACAGGTTCAGCAAATACTGCCAACGATCTTATCCAGATGTCAAATTTTGAATTTTCAACCATTAACGGCAGATTTACTTTTACAAAAACTGCTACAACAAGGTGTCCCTGCTCATTTAGGAAAAATTGTTGCCTCTCTTACCAATAATATTAATGAAGCACTTGCTATAATTTCAGACGATTGGTTTGCACAAGCCCGAAACATAGTGATACAATTAAATGAGGTCCTTTTAAAGAGGGGCCATCATGCTTTATTATTTTTACATGAAAATTGGCTGTCACACTTTAAGGAAAAAGAACAGCTTAGTGTAGGTTTGGATTTATTATTATTATGGTTTAAAGACCTTTTATATATCCAAATAGGTGAAGAAAATAGTTTAATTTATATAGATCAAAAGGAGTTGCTTGAGGCACAATCTATGCGTTTTTCTCAAAAGAAAATCGTAGACGATTTAACCGTTATTTTAGAGGCAAAGAAGCGGTTAAATGCCAATGTCAATCCTTCATTATTAATGGAGCAGCTGATACTGAAGTTGCAGGAGGGATAATGCTTGTATGAGGTAGTAGGAGTACGCTTTAAAAAGGCGGGTAAAATATATTATTTTGATCCAGGAGAAATCAAGATCGAAAGAGGATCATACGTTATCGTTGAAACTGTTCGGGGAGTTGAGTTTGGAAAGGCTGTCATCGCCCAAAAAACGGTTGATGAAAATGATATCGTTTTACCGTTAAAGAAGGTCATTCGCCTTGCGGATGAAAACGATATAAGAAATGTTGAAGAAAATAAAAAAGAAGCAAAAGAAGCATATGAAGCCTGCACGAAAAAAATAGTAGAGCATGGATTAGATATGAAGCTAGTAGACGTAGAATATACGTTTGATAGAAATAAGATTATCTTCTATTTTACAGCAGATGGTCGCATCGATTTTCGTGAATTAGTTAAGGATTTAGCAGCTATCTTTAGGACAAGAATCGAACTCCGTCAAATCGGTGTTCGTGATGAGGCAAAGTTGCTCGGCGGAATCGGGCCGTGTGGAAGAATGCTTTGCTGTTCTACGTTTCTAGGTGATTTCGACCCGGTATCTATAAAAATGGCAAAGGATCAAAACTTGTCATTAAATCCAGCCAAAATTTCTGGACTTTGCGGACGACTTATGTGTTGCTTGAAATATGAAAACGATGACTATGAGACTGCAAAAGCAGAGTTACCAGACTTAGGGGACCCTATTCATACACCGCAAGGAGATGGCAAGGTAGTCGGTTTGAACATATTGGAAGGTGTTATCCAAATTGAATTGACCGAACTTGAGCGTGTAGTAGAATATACAATTGATGAATTAATGGAGCAAGGGACCGTGTCGTTTTAGCCCACAAAAATAGAGGTGCATTCAAGTGGACAAAAAACAATTATTTGATCAGGCGATTGAAATAGAAGAACAAATCGGTCGATTATATAAACAATTAGGTGAATTTAAAGCACATCTTGCCGAGTTGCTTGAGGAAAACCACCATTTAAAAATGGAAAATCATCACCTAAGACAACGGTTTGAAAAAGAGGACGAACCGAAGCAAAAAGAAACGAAAAGAAAAGCGAACAAGAAGGAAAAGTCAGAGTCATTGGCGGATATTGGGGAAGGATATGACAACCTCGCTCGACTTTATCAAGAGGGATTCCATATTTGCAATGTTCACTATGGGTCTTTGCGAAAAGATGGCGACTGCCTGTTTTGTTTATCGTTTTTAAATAAAAAATAGGCGTAGAGGCTGACTCAGGAACAAAGGGTCAGCCTCATTTCTATATAAGGAAGGGTATTTACATATATGGTTGAATTACATGGAGATGAACGTTTAGATTATTTGTTGGATGAGCGGATGAAAATTATCCAAAGCCCGTCTGTCTTTAATTTTTCATTGGATGCCGTGCTATTGGCAAATTTCGTTTACGTTCCGATACAAAAAGGAACTTTGCTTGATTTATGTACAGGCAATGCCGTTATTCCACTGCTTCTAAGTGAACGCACAAAGGGTACAATCACAGGGGTGGAAATTCAGGAGCGCATCTATGATATGGCTGTAAGAAGTATTCAGTATAATCATTTAGAGGACCGCCTATCGGTTATTCATGGTGACATTAACGATATACCTGAGGTATTGGGGAATGCAGGGTTTGATGTTGTGACTTGTAACCCGCCTTATTTTCCAACACCGAGTGAAACAGAATATAACGAAAACCTGCATCTGGCGATTGCCCGTCATGAAATTTATTGTACTCTTGAGGATGTTGTTAGGGTGTCAAGCGGGCTTGTTCGACACGGTGGCAAGGTAGCTTTTGTTCACCGCCCTGAGAGGCTGCTTGATATTGTCACTTTAATGAGACAATATAAAATAGAACCGAAGCGAATGCGTCTCGTTTATCCTAAAGCGGGGAAGGAAGCTAATACATTGTTAGTTGAGGGTATAAAATACGGGAAGGCAGGATTAAAAATATTGCCCCCTCTTTATGTGTATAAGGAAAATAATGAGTACACAGAGGAGATGTTAGAGATCTTATATGGAGAAAGATAAGCATTATGTTTATATTTTGGAATGTAGTGATGGCTCGTATTATACGGGCTATACGAACAATTTAGAAAAAAGGATTGAAATGCACCAAACGGGTAAGGGTGCGAAATATACAAGAGGACGTACGCCAGTCCAGCTTTTATTTTCAGAAGTGTATGAGTCTAAAACGGAAGCCATGCAGGAGGAGTATCGGGTCAAGCAATTAACGAGAAAACAAAAAGAGGAGTATATGTATGAGAACGCAGCAAAAGAGCTTTAGTGAATCAAATGCCGGGTTGCTTTATTTAGTGCCAACCCCGATTGGCAATTTAGAAGATATAACGTTTCGCGCCATCCGGACCTTAAAGGAAGTTGATTTAATTGCTGCTGAGGATACGAGGCAGACGGTGAAGCTTCTTAATCATTTCGAAATTTCAACACCGCTGACAAGCTACCATGAACATAATAAGCGGGAAAGCGGCACTAAACTTCTTGAAGAAATAAAGAATGGAAAAACAATTGCTTTAGTTAGTGACGCAGGGATGCCGGCCATTTCCGATCCGGGCTACGATTTAGTTGTCGCAGCATTGGAGGAAAATATCGCCGTTATTGCTCTCCCCGGTGCCAATGCGGCGCTAACAGCTCTCATTGCTTCCGGACTTCCAACCGATCATTTCTATTATTATGGGTTTTTACCACGGGGAAAAAAGGAAAGAACGGCAGAGTTGGAACGGCTAAAGGAAATGCTGGATCCAATGATCTTTTATGAAGCCCCACATCGCTTGAAGGAAACACTCACTGCAATTGAAAAGGTGTGGGGAAGCAATCGCCGAGCAACGCTTTCTAGGGAGTTAACAAAGAAGTTTGAGGAGTACATAAGAGGGACAGTGGCTGAACTGATCAAGTGGGCGGATGAAGAAACGATTCGTGGTGAATTTTGCATTATTATTGAAGGGGCAAATAGCGACGAAATTTCAGAAAAACATAGTTGGTGGGAAGAATTGCAGATTAAAGAGCATGTAGAGCATTATATTGAAAAAGAGGGATTGCGGTCTAAAGATGCGATCAAACGTGTTGCGGATGAGCGAGGGCTACCGAAAAGAGAAGTGTACCAATTGTTTCATATTGAAGGATAAATTTAAGATGTAAGTGTGCAATAAAAAAGAGGCTGTAGTTAGCCTCTTTTGAATTAATTATCATTATTTTGCAACGGCAAGGTTTTCTTGAAGTTCTTTTAATAACAATTCTGCACCTTCGCGGCTTAGTACAATTTTACCATTGGCAAGAGCAAAGTTGTGATCAGATACTTCTCCAGTAATGCTGCAAGTCATATTAGGTTTATATTTTTTTAAAACGATACGATCATCGTCAACATATATCTCAAGTGAGTCTTTTTCTGCAATACCTAAAGTACGGCGTAATTCAATTGGAATTACAACTCGACCTAATTCATCAACTTTACGAACAATTCCAGTAGATTTCATGTGACCATTTCTCCCTTTAATAATATAGTATATCTTTATTTATAATTCGTCATGTTTCGACAAATTTCATCCGTTTTCATCATAACAAGTTTTCCAGAAGTAGTCAATTATTGTTTATGTAAAAAAGTGTAGAATTTATAAGAAAATGTATTTTTTTGCATTTTAAATATTGATGTATTAACTTTCCTTATTAGTACTATTTAAATAGTTAATATCAACACTTTTACATTTAATTACCTTTTTTCAAAAAAATGTTTTTTTCTTTTATTATAAAAATAACGACAAAATTCTACAAGGGTTTTCGACAAAAAAAATTAGGGCCGGGTGCAATCTTGACTCATAATATTTGATTAGGTATATTTTGGAGATGGTATAATAGATAGTACGAATACAGTTAGGTCTAAGAGGGGGTCATTTAGTTGAGTGAAAAAAAATCATTTTATCTTACAACACCAATTTATTATCCAAGCGACAAATTACATATAGGACATGCTTATACAACGGTAGCTGGGGATGCGATGGCACGCTATAAACGCCTACGAGGTTACGATGTTATGTATTTAACAGGTACTGACGAACATGGACAAAAAATCCAAAGAAAGGCTGAGGAAAAAGGAGTTAGCCCACAACAATTCGTTGATAATATTGTGTCAGGAATTAAAGATTTATGGCAAAAGCTTGATATTTCTTATGATGATTTTATAAGAACAACAGAAGATCGCCATAAGAAAACTGTCGAAAAGATATTTGCAAAGCTCGTTGAACAAGGTGACATCTATTTAGATCAGTACGAAGGATGGTATTGTACACCATGTGAATCTTTCTTTACTGAGCGTCAAATTGAGGGAGGCAATTGCCCAGACTGTGGTCGTCCTGTTGAAAAGGTGAAGGAAGAGTCTTACTTTTTCAAAATGAGTAAATATGTTGATCGCTTATTGCAATATTACGAAGAAAATCCCGAATTTATCCAACCGGAATCTCGCAAAAATGAAATGATTAACAATTTTATTAAGCCAGGCTTAGAGGACTTGGCGGTATCAAGAACAACATTTGACTGGGGCATTAAAGTACCTGGTGATCCAAAGCATGTTATTTATGTATGGATTGATGCGTTATCAAATTATATTACTGCCTTAGGTTATGATACGGAAAATGATGAAAAATATCAAAAATATTGGCCTGCAGATGTTCATTTAGTTGGTAAAGAAATCGTTCGTTTCCATACCATTTATTGGCCAATCATGTTAATGGCTTTAGGAGTACCGCTTCCTAAGAAAGTTTTTGCCCATGGCTGGCTATTAATGAAGGATGGAAAAATGTCGAAATCAAAAGGAAATGTCATCGATCCGGTCACATTAATTGATCGCTATGGGTTGGATGCACTCCGTTATTACCTGCTTCGTGAAGTTCCATTCGGATCAGATGGTGTCTTCACACCGGAAGGTTTTGTAGACCGTATTAATTTTGACTTAGCAAACGATTTAGGAAACTTATTGAATCGTACAGTAGCTATGATTGATAAATATTTTGGCGGAGAAATTCCACAGTATGACGGGCAAGTAACGGAATTCGACGGAATTCTAGAAAATACCGCAAAAGAAACGGTTGAAAAAGTTGAAAATGCAATGGAAAAAATGGAGTTTTCCGTCGCATTAACAGCTATTTGGCAGCTAGTCAGCCGCACAAATAAATATATTGATGAAACACAGCCATGGACACTTGCTAAAGATGAAAGCAAAAAAGCCCATTTAGCGTCCGTAATGTATCATTTAGCAGAGTCATTACGATATAGTTCCATTATGCTGCAGCCGTTTTTAACGAGAGCACCAAAGAAAATTTGGGAGCAATTAGGCGTGAGCGGCGAGAAGTTGACTGCTTGGAATAGTCTCTATCAATTTGGTTTAATACCTAGCGGTACAAAAGTACAAAAAGGCGAGCCGATCTTCCCACGTCTTGAAACTGAAAAAGAAGTGGCAGCTATTAAAGAGGACATGCAGCCACCAGCACAAGCCGTGCCGTCAGAACCTGCCGCTGCTACTGGAAATGAAGCTAGTTCCGAGCAGGCTGTTCCTGAGGTTGAAGAAATCACAATTGATGATTTTGGAAAAGTTGAACTTCGTGTTGCTGAAGTCATTCAAGCTGAAAATGTTAAAAAAGCAGACAAGCTGTTAAAGCTTCAATTAGACTTAGGCTTTGAAAAGCGCCAGGTTGTCTCCGGTATTGCTGAATATTACAAACCAGAGGAATTAACTGGCCAAAAAGTAATCTGTGTAACCAACCTAAAACCAGTCAAACTTCGCGGCGAGCTGTCACAAGGCATGATCCTTGCCGGAAAGGACAATGGAAAGTTAAAGCTTGCTACAATTGATGCAAGCATTCCCAATGGTACAAAAATAAAATAAGCTTCAAGGGAGTTTTTTTATGTTGTTTGATACCCATGTTCATCTCAATGCAAGGCAATTTGCCGATGATGAAGCAGAAGTTATAGAGCGTGCACTTTCAGAAGGTGTCTCCCACATGGTCGTTGTCGGATTTGATAAAGAGACTATTGAAGGTGCAATTAGAATCGCGGAACAGCATGATTTTATCTATGCATCAATCGGCTGGCATCCGGTTGATGCTATTGATATGAAGGAAGAAGATTTGGAGTGGATTGAGGGGTTGGCCAGTCATCCAAAGGTTGTTGCTCTTGGTGAAATGGGCTTGGATTATTACTGGGATAAATCACCAAAAGACATCCAAAAGGAAGTATTTCGTAAACAAATACGCTTAGCGAAAAAGTTAAAACTGCCAATTATCATCCATAACCGTGAAGCAACACAGGATATTGTCGATATTCTGAAAGAAGAGGAAGCAGGCGAAGTGGGCGGTATTATGCATTGCTTTAGCGGAAGCCTTGAAACAGCTATGGAATGCATCGCCATGAATTTTTATATCTCCCTTGGTGGCCCAGTTACTTTTAAAAATGCCAAAAAGCCAAAGGAAGTAGCTACCGAACTTCCACTAGAGAAGCTACTCATCGAAACGGATTGCCCGTATTTAACACCGCATCCGTATCGCGGCAAAAGAAATGAACCAGCTTATGTCAAATTAGTTGCCGAGCAAATTGCTGAGTTGAAGGGCATACCTTTCGAGGAAGTAGCCCGTCAAACAACGGAAAATGCGAAAAAGGTGTTTGGAATTTCATAAATTGTCGAAAGGGCTGTCTCTCAAGTGGGACAGTCCCTTTTTTCATTAACTTTATCTCAGTCGTCGTCCTCCAGTTTTTTTGTCGCTTAACGGGCACTTCCGCTTTTCTATCGAATAATGTTGTCGATATTTTTGGGTGGATTTCCTAAAGAAAAAAGCTTTATAATGTGAAACGATAGACAAAGTGAACATGTCTTAGAATTTGTCAAGAGTAGGTGGGGTGGTAAATTATAGTTGACAACTTGAGAAGGGCTCTTATATAATCACTCCGAGAAGGAGGCAAATTATGCTGAAATCGAAAAAGATGATAGTTGCCTTGTCTAGTATTCTAGCTATTATACTAATAGCGGTACTATCGTACGAGGGAACTAAGCAGCCGGTAACGGTTGTATTAGACGGGAAAGAGGAAACGGTACGAACCCATGCCGAGACGGTAAAAGAGCTTTTGGCAGAGCTTAATTTAGAAGTCTTGGAGCAGGATCGGGTCACGCCTTCGCTGGATTCACCGATAATGAAAAACGGGAGAGTTTCGTGGGACCCAGCCAAGCCTATTAGATTGATAGCCTGGGGGAAAGAAGAGACAGTTTGGTCGGCAGCTAAAACTGTAGGGGATTTTATAAATGAGCAAAATATTAAGTTAAGTGAACACGATAGAATTAGTCCAAGTAGGGATACAGAGCTAGATCAAAAAACAGAAATAGTCATAGATACTGCTTTTCTTGTAACAATCAAAGATAAAAATGAGGAGAAGCCAGTTTGGACCACTTCGACTACGGTCGTTGACCTTTTGAAGCACCAAGAAATTAAACTTAATGAACTTGACCGCGTTGAGCCAGAAGCTAGCACTCAAGTCACAGAAAATATGGTTGTTAATGTTATACGCGTAGAAAAGGTCACCGATGTGGTGGAAGCACCAGTTGATTTTGCAGTTGTAACTCGAAAAGATTCATCCCTACCAAAAGGTGTAGAAAAGGTAGTCGATAAAGGGGAAAAAGGTTTGGAAAAGCAAACCTTTGAAGTAGTCCTTGAAAATGGCAAGGAAGTTTCAAGAAAGCTGCTAAGTACTGAAAAAGTTAGAGATAGTAAAGATAAAATCGTTGCTTTAGGTACAAAACCAATTAAACAACAAGCGGCCCGTGGTTATGATGGTCCCTCGACAAAGGAATTTTATGTCCAAGCTACCGCTTATACCGCTTATTGTAACGGATGCTCCGGGAAGACCTCAAGCGGCATTAATTTGAGAGAAAATCCAGATGCAAAAGTTATTGCAGTTGATCCTAGTGTCATTCCATTAGGTACAAAAGTATGGGTGGAAGGCTATGGTCATGCGATCGCTGCAGATACCGGCGGCTCCATTAAAGGGAATAAAATTGATCTTTTTATTCCTGATCAAAAAACTGTAGACGGATATGGTCGTAAAACGGTTTTAATTAAAATCTTAGAATAAACAGAATAGCATCTTCGATTTTCACAGGGGATAAACTCCTCTGTGTTTTTTGTTTTTAATTAGCTTATACTTATACATATAAAGAGACGTTAAACGAGCATTAAAAGTTTCAGATTTTTGAGAGGAAAAATAAAAAAATGGAAAAAATCAAAGAAATTATTGTGGTTGAAGGAAAAGATGATACTGTTCGGGTAAAAAGAGCTGTTCAAGCAGATACGATTGAAACAAATGGCTCTGAAATAAGTGAGACGACGATTGAACAAATTCGACTTGCCCAAAACCAGCGGGGTGTCATTATTTTTACTGACCCAGACTATCCTGGGGAACGAATCCGGAAAATCATATCTGAAAAGGTACCGGGGTGTAAGCATGCCTTTTTGCCCCGTCATGAGGCAATCCCTAAAAAGGGCAAAGGCCTTGGTGTCGAACATGCTTCAATTGAAGCTATTCAAACGGCTTTAAGGGCGGTACAGCAGGAAATGATTAATGTAAGGGAGGAAATTACTCAAGAGGATTTAATTGAAGCTGGTTTAATTGGGGAGGACCGATCCAAGGAAAGAAGAGAAAAGCTTGGGATGATCTTAAAAATAGGGTATACGAACGGGAAACAGCTTCATAAGCGTTTAAATATGTTTCAAATTACGAAAACGGCATTTTTAGAGGCTGTTGTTCAAGTGTTACAGGAGGAAACGGAATGATGAAGGACATTGCAACACCGGTACGAACGAAGGCAATTTTGGAAAAGTACGGGTTTTCTTTCAAGAAAAGCTTAGGACAGAACTTTTTAATTGACTTAAATATTTTAAACCGAATTGTTGATTTTGCCGAGTTGACTGTGAACAGTGGTGCTATTGAAATTGGACCTGGAATTGGGGCGTTAACGGAGCAATTGGCAAAGCGGGCAAAGAAAGTAGTCGCCTTTGAAATTGACCAACGGTTGCTGCCGATTTTAAAAGAAACGCTTGAACCTTATCCGCATGTGAAGGTTATTCATGAGGATGTTCTAAAAGCAAATGTGAACCAAGTCATTACAGAGGAATTTGGGGAAGATCAGGATTTAATGGTTGTAGCCAATCTCCCTTATTATGTGACAACGCCAATCATTATGAAGCTTTTGACCGATCAATTGCCGATACGGGGAATTGTTTGTATGCTTCAAAAGGAAGTCGCTGACCGAATAGCAGCCGCCCCTGGTACAAAGGACTACGGCTCCTTATCAATAGCCATCCAATATTATACGGAGGCAAAAACGGTTATGATTGTACCGAAAACTGTTTTTATACCGCAGCCGAATATTGACTCTGCTGTTATTCGGTTAACAAAAAGACCGGAACCGGCTGTTAAGGTTACAGATGAAGAGTTTTTCTTCACGGTTGTCCGGGCTAGCTTTGCACAGCGGCGAAAAACCATCTTTAATAATTTATCAAGCCACTTCGCTCAAACGATTGAAAAGAAGAATATTGAAAAGGCCCTTCATGCCGCTGGAATTGATCCAAAAAGGCGAGGAGAAACATTAAGTATAGAAGAGTTCGGAAGATTAAGTGATGAGCTTGTATCCCATCTGGACGTAAATAAAGCAAAGCGCATTTGATTCACGTTTTTCCCCTTGGATACATAGGTTATAGAGACAATGTATCTGCCCCATGTGAGGAGGGGAAATATGGATATCGAGGTGGGAGATTTAGTAACCCGCAAATCTTATAAGCAGGATTTACTTTTCCGGGTGACGGAAATAAATAACAACATAGCTATATTATTAGGCGAGGATGTTAGGCTTATTGCTGATGCACCGATTTCTGATTTATTAATTATAGACGATAAAGAATATAAATCACGACAGAAGAAGGAAAAGGAAAAAGTAGATAAATCCAACTGGCTATTCCGCCAGGATTATAATTTAATTCGCCAAAGAAATGAATATCATGCCTCGAGCGGCTACAGTCATAGTGAATCTTACTTTCAAATGCCCGGCCGTGTGTTGCATCTGGATGGCGATCCTGTTTATTTACAAAAGTGCCGCACATTATATGAACGTCTGGGTGTTCCGATATATGGCGTCCATATGAGTGAAAAAGAAATGCCGGAGCGGGTTGGCAGGTTAATTGAGCAAATGCGACCCGATATACTAGTTGTAACCGGGCACGATGCTTATCTTAAATCAAAAGGTAAGATAAGTGATTTAAAAGCATACCGCCACTCGCGCTACTTTGCCCAAACCGTCTATGAAGCGAGAAAAAAGGTTCCACATCTTGATCAGCTTGTTATTTTTGCGGGGGCATGCCAATCACACTTTGAATCATTAATCAAAGCTGGAGCCAATTTCGCAAGCTCACCGACACGGATTAATATTCACGCCCTTGATCCGGTATATATTGTAGCTAAAATCAGCTATACGCCGATCAAGGATCATATTAATGTGTGGGATGTACTTCGAAATACCTTAACAGGTGAAAAAGGGTTAGGTGGAGTGGAAACAAGAGGATTACTTCGAATTGGAATGCCATATAATATATCGGATTATGAATAAAGC
This sequence comes from Schinkia azotoformans, assembly GCF_035811335.1. Lineage (NCBI taxonomy): Bacteria > Bacillati > Bacillota > Bacilli > Caryophanales > Bacillaceae > Schinkia > Schinkia azotoformans. The sequence continues at coordinate 40,075 of NZ_JARSMD010000011.1, read as the reverse complement.
TGTCTTTAAAGTAAAGCATACAGGTGGAAATGAATATTTACTTATTTTGTGAATATAATTTTCTTGTTTGTGCTTCATACTTTAAAGGCAGCTTTTATTATTTAAAAATTAAGGCGAATTATACATAAAATTGTCAAACTGAGGAAAAATAATATTATGTTCAAAAAAAAATCTACTATTGAATCAAAAACCCATTGACAGTAAAAAGGTGTCACTGATATAATTTTAGTTTTATTTGACTGAAATGGCGATTGGTGATATACTATACATAGTGAGGTGGAACGAATGGGAAAAACTTTGTTAGACATTAAACGCATTCTTGATAATAATCTTGGGAAGCGCCTGACACTAAAAGCAAATGGTGGGCGCCGCAAGACGATTGAAAGGTCTGGAGTTTTAGCTGAAACGTATCCTTCTGTTTTTATTATTGAATTAGATCAACAAGAAAATTCATTTGAACGGGTTTCTTATAGTTACGCTGATGTTTTAACTGAAACAGTCGAATTAACATTTTTTGATGAAAATACAGGAAGTATCGCAATAAACGGACAGTAGAAATACTGTCCGTTGTTTTTTGAATTACTTATGCATAACATCCTAATACTAAGATTGTCGCAGTTTTAGGAGGGAGTATTCATTATGAGCAGAAGAAGGGGCTTAATGTCTCAACAGTTTAAGGATGAACTCGCAAAGGAACTTGGATTTTATGATACTGTTCAAGCTGAAGGCTGGGGTGGAATAACAGCAAGACAAGCCGGAAGCATGGTAAAGCGCGCTGTTGAAATTGCACAACATAGTTTAGTAAATCAACAAGAACAGTAAATTCGTGTTCTAAAAAAACGACTAAAACACTGCGATAACCGAGGCTAATTTTAGCTTCGGTTTTTTTTTCGATAAAAATGGTTATACTATCTGTTTATGATACAATATACAAGATATTAACTTCATTTAGTAGGTCTGGTACTTGCTGTAAGTGGCTAGACGAGTTTAGTAGGTGATAAGTAGGATGGGCAATCGAATTTTAGTAAAAGCGCCGGCAAAAATCAATTTATCGTTAGATGTTTTACACAAAAGAGACGATGGTTTTCATGAAGTTAAAATGATCATGACTACAATCGACTTGGCTGATCGGATTGAATTAGATGAGCTTCAGGATGATAAAATAACGATAGTCTCGCAAAACCGTTTTGTACCGGATGATGATCGGAATTTAGCCTATCAGGCAGCAAAGTTATTGAAAGAGCGTTTTGCTGTGAAAAAGGGTGTTTCTATTTCAATCTCGAAGATCATTCCTGTAGCTGCTGGTTTGGCAGGGGGAAGTAGTGATGCAGCGGCAACACTAAGAGGCTTAAATAAGCTGTGGAACTTAGGACTATCAATTGATAAATTAGCTGAAATCGGTGCGGAAATTGGCTCCGACGTTTCTTTCTGTGTATATGGAGGAACGGCTATTGCGACAGGTCGTGGTGAGAAAATAGAGCATATTTCTTCCCCACCGCCATGCTGGGTTATTCTTGCGAAACCAACGATTGGGGTATCTACTGCTGATGTTTACCGGAATTTAAAATTGGATCAAGTAGAGCACCCAAATATCGATGCTATGGTACAAGCTATTCATAATCATGATTTTAAAGGAATCTGTACTAACGTTGGAAATGTATTGGAAAGCGTCACCTTAAAAATGCATCCCGAGGTTAACCATATAAAAATGCAGATGCAGCGCTTTGGGGCAGATGCGGTATTAATGAGCGGCAGTGGACCAACTGTTTATGGTCTCGTTCAATATCAATCAAGACTACAACGAATTTACAATGGTTTAAGGGGTTTCTGTGATCAAGTATACGCAGTTCGTTTATTAGGTAACAGAAACGAAAGTTAACTTGTTTCTCACTGTCTAGCTCCAGCGCCTATCGCCTAGCAAACTTCAGGTCTCCTCCCTACGATAAGTCAACTAAGAATTGCTAACGCAATTCAAGTTTCCTTTATCTCAGTCGAAGACCCTCCAGTTTGTACGGCGATGGGCAAGGCGCTTTCGCTTTTCTATCTGCCCTTGATTAAATCCGTATAAAAATGTTATAGTTACTATAAAATATTCGGGTTTTAGGGGTGTACATGAATGAAAATTAGGCGAAGCGGGAGATTGGTAGACATGACAAGCTACCTGTTGGATCATCCCCGTCATTTAGTTTCACTTTCTTTTTTCGCAGATCGTTATGGAGCCGCCAAATCATCCATTAGTGAGGATTTAGGTATTATAAAACAAACCTTTGAAACTCAGGGCATGGGTACATTACATACGGTACCAGGAGCTGCAGGCGGGGTGAAATTTATCCCTCACGCGTCTGAAGAGGAAGCGCACAAGTTTATTGATAATTTACGCGAGCAGCTTGCCAAGTCGGATCGTTTGCTCCCTGGTGGTTATCTATACTTAAATGATATCCTAGGTGACCCAAGAATCGTTAATAAAATTGGTCGTTTATTTGCTTCTGTTTTCACCGATCGGAAAATTGATGTCGTGATGACAGTAGCAACAAAAGGAATTTCTATAGCCTATGCCGTTGCCTCTTATCTGGATGTTCCGGTTGTTATTGTACGTCGCGATAGTAAGGTGACTGAGGGTTCAACTGTTAGTATTAATTATGTTTCGGGTTCAACAAAAAGAATTCAAAATATGGTGCTTGCTAGAAGAAGCGTAGAGGAAGGCTCCAATGTCCTCATCATTGATGACTTTATGAAAGCGGGCGGTACAATCAATGGAATGATCAGCATGCTCGAGGAATTTAAGGCTACGGTTGCAGGGATTGGAGTACTGGTTGAGGCTGAAGATAATTCTGAAGAGCGCTTAGTTGATGAATATATTTCTTTAGTTCGGTTATCAGAGGTTAATGTTAAAGAAAAACATATTGAAGTGGAAGAAGGCAATTATTTTAAATATGCCAAACCTTTAAAAATTGAGGAGTAACCCACTCACCAAGGAGGAAGAGAAATGAAAGCGATTCATACGAATGAGGCTCCTGCAGCCATCGGTCCATATTCTCAAGGTATTATTGTAAATAATATGTTTTACAGCTCAGGACAAATTCCATTAACTCCAGCGGGTGTTTTAGTTACTGGTGATATTGAAGCGCAAACACATCAAGTTTTTGCAAATTTGAAGGCCGTGCTGGCTGAAGCGGGTGCATCACTTGAGACTGTAATCAAAACTACTGTTTTTATTAAGGATATGAATGACTTTGCTAAACTGAATGACGTATACGCCGAATATTTTGGCGAACACAAGCCTGCAAGATCTTGTGTAGAGGTTGCTAGACTACCAAAGGATGTACTAGTAGAAATTGAAGTTATAGCACTGGTGAAATAATTTTGTACATCGTTGTCTAGCTCCAGCGACCAGCAACTCGTAAACTTCACCCACCTCCCTACGATAAGTCAACATCAACTCACTATGTTCGTTGCCGGATATCCTTTATCTCAGTCGATGGGCTCCAGTTTATACGTCGCTAAACGGTCGCTTCCGCTTTTCTAGTTTGTTCACAGAATGTCCAACTTTTGTCTGAAAAGTTGGATTTTTTTTGTAAATTTTTTGTGAACGAGAAGGAATTATCCAAATTTTGTTGAATTACAGATAAGTATGTTTTTATTTAGAAAAAGGTGGTGATACAGATGGAAGTTACTGACGTAAGATTACGCCGCGTGAACACCGAGGGACGCATGAGAGCCATCGCCTCCATTACGCTTGATCATGAATTTGTAGTTCATGATATTCGAGTGATTGATGGGAATAACGGTTTATTTGTGGCAATGCCAAGTAAACGTACTCCTGACGGGGAATTCCGTGATATTGCTCATCCTATCAATTCTTCTACTCGTGGGAAGATTCAAGATGCAGTTTTAGCTGAATATCATCGTTTAGGAGAGCTAAGTGAAGTGGAATATGAAGAGGCTGGAGCTTCATAGGGCTTCGTAATAGTTTTATAAAATTTAAGATTCGAACGTACAGGCTGTCTCAACTTTGGGACAGCTTTTTTACATTTGTGAAATTTCTGTTAATATTATCCCCATAGGCAACTTTTCCAACACTTTATAGGAATTTTCTTCATATTTGAATGGAATTGTTGAAATAGACGGTTTTTTACGATATATTCGAAGGTGGTAAAAAGGAGTCGAGCGGAGGTTTTTTATGAATCGTTTTGCCGTAATTTTAGCAGCAGGTCAAGGTACAAGGATGAAATCAAAGCTTTATAAAGTATTACATCCTGTGTGCGGGAAGCCAATGGTGGAGCATGTCATTGATCATGTTTCCAAACTTGAAATGAAAAAAATCGTGACTATCATTGGTCACGGCGCAGAAAAAGTAAAGCAATACTTAGGTTCAAAATGCGACTACGCTTTGCAGGAAGAGCAGCTTGGTACAGCACATGCAGTAAGGCAAGCGGAAGCAATCCTTGGCAAGAAGTCAGGAACAACACTCGTTATTTGCGGTGATACACCATTAATTACACCTGATACGATGAAAGCTCTTTTAGAACATCATACAAATACGAATGCAAAAGCGACTATTTTAACTGCTTACTCAGAAGATCCAACAGGGTACGGGCGCATCATCCGAAATGAAAATGGGTCCGTAGAAAAGATTGTTGAGCATAAGGATGCGAGTGCTCTTGAATTAACAGTGAAGGAAATTAATACAGGCACTTATTGTTTTGACAATCAATCACTTTTTCTTGCACTTAAAGAAGTCAAAAATGATAATGTGCAAGGTGAATTTTATTTGCCGGATGTGATTGAGATTTTGAAAAACAAAGGTGAAACCATTTCAGCTTATCAAACGGCTGACATGGATGAGACTCTGGGCGTTAATGATAGAATTGCGCTCGCGCAGGCTGAAAATATTATGAAGCATCGAATTAATAAAGATCATATGAAAAATGGGGTAACCATCATTGATCCAGAGAGTACATATATTTCAGCGGAAACTGTAATTGGAAATGATACAACAATCTATCCAGGAACTGTGATTAAAGGTAAAACGGTGATTGGAAGTGATTGTATCATTGGTCCGAACAGCGAAATAGATAACTGTAAAATTGGCGAACGTACTGTTATTCGCCATTCAGCTGCCTATGACAGTGAAGTTGGAAATGATGTAAATATAGGTCCATTTGCCCATATCAGACCGCAATCTACTTTACACAATGAAGTAAAGATTGGTAACTTTGTAGAGGTCAAGAAATCGGTATTAGGGACAGGTAGTAAAGTATCCCATCTAAGCTATATTGGTGATGCAGAAGTCGGCAAAGATGTAAATATCGGTTGTGGCTCTATCACCGTAAATTATGATGGAGAGAAGAAACATTTAACAAAAATAGAAGATGGGGTTTTTGTTGGCTGTAATTCAAATTTAGTTGCGCCGGTAACGATCGGGAAAAATTCCTTTATTGCAGCCGGGTCAACCATTACAGAAAATGTCCCTAAAAGCAGCTTATCCATTGCACGTGCTAGACAAACGAATAAAGTAGGCTATATGGAAAATAAACAAGACAATAAATAATAAAATACGGAGGGTTTTTTCTAAAATGCCAAACCAATATCTTGACCCAAATTTAAAAGTATTCACCCTAGGTTCAAACAAGGCTTTAGCCCAAGAAATTGTGGACCATATTGGAATTGAAATGGGGAAATGCTCTGTCTCTCGTTTTAGCGACGGTGAAGTGCAAATTAACATCGAAGAAAGTATTCGTGGCTGTGACGTCTATGTAATCCAATCTACAAGTGCACCGGTAAACGAACATCTTATGGAAGTGTTAATTATGGTGGATGCACTTAAGCGTGCATCAGCGAAAACAATTAACGTTGTTATGCCTTATTATGGTTATGCTCGTCAAGACCGTAAGGCACGTGCCCGTGAGCCGATCACTTCTAAACTAGTAGCAAATTTACTTGAAACAGCAGGTGCAACACGCGTCATTTTACTTGACCTTCATGCGCCGCAAATTCAAGGATTCTTTGATATTCAGGTTGACCATTTACAAGGTGTACCGATCTTGACTGAGTATTTCAAGCAGAAAAACCTAGAGGATATTGTTGTAGTATCACCTGACCATGGTGGTGTTACACGGGCAAGAAAGATGGCAGACCGCTTAAAAGCACCAATTGCGATTATCGATAAACGCCGCCCGCGTCCAAACGTTGCTGAAATCATGAATATTGTAGGTAATATTGAAGGCAAAACAGCGATCCTAATCGATGATATTATCGATACGGCTGGTACCATTACCCTTGCTGCAAATGCCCTTGTTGAACATGGTGCAAAGGAAGTTTATGCATGCTGTACACATCCAGTATTATCAGGTCCAGCAATGGAAAGAATTATGAACTCAAAAATCAAAGAGCTTGTTGTGACAAATACAATTGCTCTTCCAGAAGAAAAGAAAATTCCGAAGATAAGAGAGCTTTCAGTTGCTCCATTGATTAGTGAAGCGATTATTCGTGTACACGAAGAACAATCTGTAAGTACTTTATTTGATTAAAAAAATATTTGTGTGTTTCTTTTCCTTCTCTTTTGGAGACATTGATAGATAGGGATAATAAAAAAAGTTCCATGAGGAAGGTGATTATTCTTGTCTACGATTTCTGCAAAGAAAAGAGAAGATTTTAGAAGGTCGGCGATTACCGAGATTCGCCAAAGCGGTAAATTTCCCGCTGTCGTCTATGGGAAGGACAAGCCTACAGCCCATATTGTAGTGGATCTCCTTGAGTTTAGGAAAACGATGAGGAAGTCTGGTAGAAACGGAATCATTAAGCTTCAAGTTGAAGATGGTAGGACTGAATCTGTCATGCTTCATGATGTCCAAATGAATCCATTAAATGGTGAGGTTGTTCATGCCGACTTTTTGGTGGTCAACATGTCAAAAGAGGTTGATATTGAGGTCACGGTTAATTTAGTCGGAGACGCGCAGGGAGTAAAAGACGGTGGAACATTGCAGCAGCCTTTATACAAAGTGAATGTTCGCTGTTTACCGACTAATATTCCTGAAAAAATTGACATTGATATTTCCGCGTATAATATCGGCGATGTTATCACTGTTGGAGATATTAAGGTGGATGGAAAATACGAAGTCTTGGATGACGACAGCACTGTCATTGCTTCTATTTTACAACCTAAGGTTGAGGATGAAGTCGGCAGTGGCGAAGTCCAAGATACAGGTGAAGCTGCCGATCAAGATCCAAACGTGAATACAGAAGCAGAATAATGTTATAATAAGACGTAGCCAATTTTTGGTTACGTCTTTTAGCATATTCAATAAAGGGTAAGAGAGGGAATGGATCATTGAAGTATATAGTTGGTTTAGGCAATCCGGGAAAAAACTATGAAAAAACAAGGCATAATGTCGGTTTTATGGTAATAGATGAACTTTGCAGAAGATGGGGCCTATCATTGAACAAAGAAAAATTTAAAGGAATTTATGGAATGGGTTCAATAAATGGCGAAAAGGTTATATTATTAAAACCATTAACATATATGAACTTATCAGGAGAATCGATTCGACCGCTTCTTGACTACTATGAAATTGATGTAGAAGATCTAATCGTTATTTATGATGATCTTGATTTGCCAACCGGGAAAATTCGCTTGCGAACAAAAGGCAGTGCCGGTGGTCATAATGGAATTAAATCGACAATTCAGCATTTAGGTACGCAAAATTTTAACCGTTTGCGAATTGGCATCAATCGCCCAGTAAACGGGATGAAGGTTCCCGATTACGTTCTCGGTGTATTTTCTGCAGAAGAACAACCAGAAATTGAAGGGGCAATCAAACAAGCGGCAGATGCCTGTGAAAAATGGTTATCCCATACGTTTTTGGAAGTAATGAATGAGTTTAACCAAAAGTAAGAAGAAGGGCACGTATACAAACCACTTAAGGTGATCATACTAATCTTAAAGGTTATCTTTAAGGGGGTTTACTATGCCTATTCGTTATTTCTGCAGGCATTGCAATATACCAATGGGTGAAGTCAATTCAGACGGGATTGAATCCAATAGTTTAGGGTTCGATGTGTTAAGTGAGGAAGAGAGAATGGACATGATCACGTATAGTTCAAATGGTGATATTCTAGTTAAATCCATCTGTGAGGATTGCCAGGAAGCACTTGAAAGAAATCCTGATTACCATTCTTTGCAGACGTTCATCCAATAAATATAAAAGCAGTTGGCTTTGGTCGAAACCAAAGCATTTTTCTGTTTTCTTAAATAGGGGGAATGATTGATTTTGTTAGGGTTACGATCGTACATTATAAAAAATGGGGAAGTAAGAACGGTTGCAAGCGGCTTTAATGAGGGGCTAAGGGAACAATTGGTGGCCGGATTATCCGGTTCCGCAAGGGCCATGTTTATTGCAGCCATGTATATAGAATCAAAGCAGCCACAATTGGTTGTTACCCATAATTTGTATCAAGCACAAAAACTATATGATGACTTAGTTGAGATTATTGGTGAGAATGAAGTTTTTTTATATCCAGTTAATGAGTTAATTGCGGCCGAAATTGCGATTGCCAGTCCTGAACTAAAAGGGCAACGAATTGAAGCATTAAACCACTGGTGTACACAAAAAAGCGGCATTTTGATCGCGCCTATTGCTGGTTTAAGAAGAATTTTACCGCCAAAGGAAATATGGCAAAACAGCCTGATTTCTTTAAAGACCGGCGAGGAGCTTGACTTAGATGTATTCTTGTTGACACTCGTCAAAATGGGATATGAGCGTGCATCGATGGTATCTACACCGGGAGAGTTCAGTATTCGCGGCGGCATTATCGATATTTATCCATTAACTGAAGAAAGACCGCTTAGACTAGAGCTTTTTGATACTGAAATTGATTCTATTCGCTACTTTGATATAGAAGACCAACGGTCATTGCAAACTGTTAGTGAAATATCGATAGGGCCGGCAACAGAGGTTATATTATTTGATGAACATTATGCAAAAGGTGCTGAAGAGCTTGAACTTGGGCTTGCTAATAGTTTGAAGAAAGTAACCGACCGGAGTGCAAAAGAAGCCCTTTCTGAAAAAGTTGCGTATGAAGTCGATCAATTAAAAAGACGGCAGCCTTTTCCAGAGATGTATAAGTACATGGGGTTATATTACGACCGGTCTGCTAGTTTAATAGACTACCTTCCAACGAACGGAATTGTCATTATGGATGAAATCAGCCGGATCCAGGAGATGTCCCAGAGTCTTGATAAGGAAGAGGCTGAATGGCAAATTTCTCTTCTCCAGCAAGGGGATATTATCGTTGATTTATCGATTCATCATCATTTTCAGGATTTATTAGAAAAGGCAAAACGTCCTTTACTCTATTTATCTCTTTTTTTACGACATGTACCACATACACATCCTGAAAATATTATTAATTTTACATGTAAACAAATGCAAAGCTTTCACGGTCAAATCGATCTGTTGAAAGGGGAGCTCGATCGATGGAAAAAGGCAAACTATGCGGTTGTATTTTTAGCAGCTACCGATGAACGGGTTAAAAAACTATCAAATGTGTTGGCTGATTATAATATTGAAGCAGAGATACTCGAGAAGGACTCTGATTTACTCTCTACCCGGTTTCAAATTATTAAAGGTGACTTAAGCAGTGGCTTTGAATTGCCGTTGCAGCATCTAGCGGTAATAACGGAAGAGGAGCTTTTTAAGAAAAAAGCGAAAAAGATAGCACGCCGACAAAAGCTCTCCAATGCTGAACGTATCAAGAGTTATTCAGAATTAAAAGTAGGCGACTATGTCGTCCATGTTAATCATGGTATCGGTAAATATTTAGGGATTGAAACGTTGGAAATTAACGGTGTTCATAAAGATTATCTCCATCTTAAGTATTCTGGCAATGACAAGCTATATGTTCCTGTTGAACAGATTGATCAAGTTCAAAAATATGTAGCCTCAGAAGGCAAAGAACCGAAAATCTATAAGCTTGGCGGCACGGATTGGAAAAAGGTTAAAACGAAGGTTCAAAAATCCGTTCAAAACATCGCAGATGATTTAATAAAGCTTTATGCTGAACGGGAAGCAAGTAAAGGATACGCATTCGCAAAGGATGGAGAAGAGCAGCGGGAGTTGGAATCTTCATTTTCCTACCAAGAAACAGAGGATCAACTTCGTTGTATTGAGGAAATTAAAAAGGATATGGAAAGCGAACGCCCAATGGATCGTCTCCTTTGCGGTGATGTTGGCTATGGAAAAACAGAAGTGGCAATAAGGGCGATCTTTAAGGCGATTATGGACGGAAAGCAAGTGGCTTTTCTTGTGCCAACAACGATATTAGCCCAGCAGCATTATGAAACGATCCGTGAACGCTTTCAAGGCTTCCCAGTTGAAGTTGGTCTGTTAAGTCGCTTTCGAACAAAAAAACAACAAACAGAAACAATTAAAGGCATTAAAGCCGGTACAATCGATGTTGTTATTGGCACTCATCGCATTTTATCAAAGGATATTGTATATCGTGATTTAGGGTTACTCGTTATTGATGAAGAACAGCGATTTGGTGTTACCCATAAGGAAAAAATTAAGAAAATGAAAGCAAATGTGGATGTACTAACATTAACAGCAACACCGATTCCAAGGACGCTTCATATGTCCATGCTAGGGGTTAGAGATTTGTCGGTTATAGAGACACCGCCTGAAAACCGCTTTCCAATTCAAACGTATGTGGCGGAGTACAACCCTGGTCTGGTTAGAGAAGCCATTGAACGTGAATTGGCTCGTGACGGTCAAATTTACTTTTTGTACAATCGAGTTGAGGAAATTGAACGGAAGGCTGAAGAAATTTCGATGCTTGTACCGGATGCGAGGGTAACTTATGCCCACGGTCAAATGAATGAAAATGAGTTGGAGTCCGTTATTTTATCCTTTTTAGAGGGAGAATTTGATGTACTCGTCAGCACAACGATTATTGAAACGGGTGTAGATATTCCAAATGTAAATACATTGATTGTGTACGATGCTGATAAAATGGGACTTTCCCAGCTGTACCAGCTAAGAGGACGTGTTGGTCGTTCGAACCGAGTTGCCTATGCGTATTTTACGTATCAAAAGGATAAAGTCCTCACTGAGGTTGCAGAAAAAAGATTGCAGGCTATTAAAGAATTCACTGAATTAGGTTCAGGCTTTAAAATTGCTATGCGTGATCTGTCTATTCGCGGCGCCGGAAATCTATTGGGTGCCGAGCAGCATGGGTTTATCGATACGGTTGGATTTGACCTCTATTCACAAATGCTGAAGGAAGCGATAGATGAAAGAAGAGGCATGCCAAAAGAAGAAATTTTCCGTGATGTTGAAATTAATCTTGAGATTGATGCTTACATTCCATCTGATTATATTCAGGACGGAAAACAAAAAATTGACATGTATAAACGCTTCCGTGCTTTGGATACATTAGAAGATGTTGCAGATCTTCAAGATGAAATGATTGACCGTTTTGGTGAATTTCCAAAAGAAGTTGAATACTTGTTCCAAATATCACGAATGAAGGTATATGCTAAAAAGCAAAAAATTGATTCTATTGTTCAAAAGAAAAATGAAATTTGGATGCTCATGGAGTCAAGTCCGGAGCAGATTAGTAAAGTCGTTGAACTATCGGCAAAATACGTTAAACATATTAGACTCGGCCAAGAAGGCGATAAGTTAAAAATCATTACCGAACAGAATAGAACTACAATTGAGGACCAAATAAGGGTAGTTGAAGCATTCCTAAAAGAACTAAATTTGACTGGAGAGCAAGTGATTGGGTAGGTTGACTTAGTTGCATTGGTAATTATTCCCTCATGGTAATTCAATAAATTTCACTTTCATGATGAATAGAACTGTAAAGGTGTAAGATACTAAACACAAGAAAATGGTGATTTCTTCAATCAAAGGTGTTACACAACTAGATCACCAATAATTTTCAATCATCAGATGAAAGTGAGGCATCTAGAATGAAAGCAACAGGTATCGTTCGTCGAATTGATGATTTAGGAAGAGTTGTTATCCCGAAAGAAATTAGAAGGACACTACGTATTCGTGAAGGGGATCCACTTGAAATTTTTGTAGATAGAGATGGCGAGGTTATTTTAAAGAAATATTCTCCTATTAGTGAGCTAAGTGATTTTGCAAAAGAATATGCTGAAGCGTTATACGATAGTTTGGGGCACACGATCCTGATAACTGACAGAGATTCGTTCATTGCAGTTGCCGGCGGGTCGAAAAAGGAATATTTAAACCGTAATATTGGTCAAGTTGTGGAAAAGGTAATGGAGGATCGCCAAGTTTCATTAGTAGCCTCGGAAACAGACGTCGAATTTATTGATGGTGTTGAAGAAAAGGTATCCTCCTATGTAATTGGACCGATTATTGCAAACGGGGACCCGATTGGATCCGTTCTGATCATGTCCAAAGAAGGCAAGCCAATAGGAGAAATAGAACAAAAGGCAGCCGAAACAGCTGCAAGTTTCTTGGCACGCCAAATGGAGCAATAAGGATAAGCCAATCGTGTTCAACTATACTTAATCCTAAATCATTACCGTTCGAAAAGGAATTTACACATAATTTTAACTAAAGTTAAAAGGGGACGGCCTAGCTGTCTCCTTTTTTTATGCACTTTTGTAGTGTATAATACTTTTTTGGAAGGCCGCTTTGGAAGGATGTGGGTAATGGAGAATACCCGTGAATTTATTGAAAAACAAATATGGAAAAGTGCTCTAATCTTAACTATTGCCGGCATAATTACTAAAATTTTGAGTGCAGCCTATCGTATCCCATTCCAAAATATAGCCGGTGATATCGGTTTTTACATTTACCAACAGGTGTATCCATTCTACGGGATCGCTCTTATTTTAGCAACATACGGATTTCCAGTCATTATCTCAAAACTCATTGCTGAACAAATGGAAGAAAAGAAAGGTGAACCGTTCAAAGTACTTTTAGTTGCCTTTGTTTTTCTTTCTATATTCTTTATTGGCTTATTTTTAATTTTATATACAGGTGCAGAAAAAATTTCATATTGGATGGGAGATAGGGAGTTATCTGTTCCGTTAAAGGTTGTCTCCTTTTCTTTATTATTTGTCCCAATCCTGTCTGTTTTAAGAGGGTATTTTCAAGGCCAAAATAATATGGCACCGACAGCGATCTCTCAAATTGGGGAACAATCGATCCGTGTTACGACTATTCTTGTATTTACTTATTTTTTATTAACAAATGGATATTCCAGTTATATCGGTGCTGCCGGTGCCGTTTTCGGTTCGATTACAGGCGGTTTTTGCGCTGTGATTATACTTTTTTATTTTTGGATAAAAATGAGGGAGAGTCATAAATTTAAGTTTTCGTTTAGTGTAAAAGGTACAGGTACGAATAGCCTCTCGATTGTAAAAGCCATTACAGTGCAAGGATTCACAATTTGTATCAGTAGTTTGTTTTTAATTCTTCTGCAATTGGTTGATGCGATGACGTTATATTCCGAACTTGTAAGCAGTGGGGATTTTTCTTTAACGGAAGCAAAAGTGGCAAAAGGTATTTTTGACCGTGGACAACCATTGATCCAACTAGGGACAGTGGTTGCTACATCGCTATCCCTTACACTTGTCCCGCTTATTTCGAGTGCCAAGATTAGAAATGACTTAGACTACATTAAGGATCAGGTTCAATTGTCGATACGTGTAAGTGTCATCGTTGGGTTCGGTGCCACACTTGGATTAATCGCTATTATCAAGTCTACTAATTACATGTTATTTACAAATACGAGCGGGTCTTATACGCTCGCTATTTTGGCAATCACCATTTTATTTAGCTCGATTGTTATGACGTCAGCGGCCATTTTACAAGGATTAGGGAAAACCCTAGCCCCTGCGTACTTTGTCCTAATTGGTGTTGTTTGCAAAATCATATTGAACTATATATTTATTCCTTACTTTGGAACGATTGGTGCAGCACTTGCAACAGTGGCTGCCTATCTCTTAACGACTGTTTTTCATGTAAGGGTCCTGACGAAAATGCTTCATGTTCAATTGTTTTCGGGTTATACAAGGAAGGCTCTATTTGCCGGAGTATGTATGATCATCATTTTATTTAGTTATCAGCTCTTGTTACAAGAACTTTTTGATCTACCTGAAGCGGGAAGCCGGTTGTTCGCGACCTTTCAATCATTGTCAGCTGTTATGATTGGAGGATTTATATATATTTTAATTGTTGTAAAAACAAATGTGCTTTCCGAAGAAGAACTTAGTTTACTGCCGTTTGGGTCAAAGCTTCAGCTACTAATTGGGAAGAGGAATAAAAAACGTTATTCGTTAAAGGAGGAGTGATTCATTTTGACAAATAAAATTACAGTCCTCGGGCTTGGTGCTGGTGATTTTGAGCAGCTCCCGATTGGTATATATCGTCAGTTAAAAGAAACAAGTACGCCGCTTGTCTTACGGACAAAGGAACATCCGGTTGTCGATGAGTTAGTGAAAGAAGGGATTGTGTTTCAATCCTTTGATGATATTTATGAAAGTCATGACAAGTTCGAAGAAGTCTATGAACATATTGTTGATATTCTTCTGCAAAAGGTGAAAGAAACGGATATTACGTACGCAGTTCCGGGCCATCCGCTCGTGGCGGAAAGGACAGTTAAAATGCTGCTTGAAGAGGTTCAGTCCGGCAAAGGTGATTTTGAGGTGAAAATTGAAGGTGGACAAAGCTTTTTTGATGCGATGTTTACAGCGCTTGAAATCGACCCGGTCGAAGGCTTTCAATTTCTTGATGGAACCGGTCTACATGAGGAGGAGCTGCAGTTAAAGCAGCATATTATCATCGGCCAAGTATATGATAGCTATATTGCATCAGAGGTTAAGTTAACTTTAATGGAACGATTGCCTGATGATTATGAGGTTGTCATTGTAACAGCGGCCGGAAGCCGGGAGCAGGTGTTAAAGCGTGTGCCGTTGTATGAGTTGGATCGTGAAGCGGAATTAAGCAATTTAACGAGCGTTTATATCCCGCCAGTCCGTGAGGATGAACTGCTGTACGGCGAGTTCCAAGCACTGCGCAAAGTGATTGCTGATTTAAGGGGACCGAATGGCTGTCCGTGGGACCGTGAGCAAACGCATGAATCCTTGAAAAAATACTTAGTTGAGGAAACATATGAAGTGCTAGATGCCATTGATGGTGGCGATGATGATTCCTTGATTGAAGAGCTTGGAGATGTTCTTCTGCAAGTGATGCTGCATGCACAGATTGGTGAGGATGACGGTTACTTCACAATTCAAGATGTGATTCGGGCGATTACAGAAAAGATGATTCGCAGACATCCTCATGTGTTCGGGGAAGTTTCTGTTGATTCAGCCGATGAAGTAGTGAAAAATTGGGATGAAATTAAGCGGGGAGAGAAGCCGGAAGTTGTTCATGAATCTCTGCTCGATGGTATTCCAAAAGAGCTTCCAAGCCTGTACAGAGCCTATGAGCTACAGAAAAAGGCAGCAAAGGTTGGCTTTGATTGGAAAGAAGTCGAGCCAATGTGGGCTAAGGTAAAAGAAGAAATGGCGGAGTTTGAAAATGAAGCTGCGGCTCTATCCAAGAATAAGCTTGAAAAAGAATTTGGCGATATTATTTTTGCGCTTGTAAATGTAGCAAGGTTTTATAAAATTGACCCCGAAGAGGGGCTTCGTGCAACGAATCTAAAATTTTATAATCGTTTCCGTTTTATTGAAGAGACTGTTAAAAATAAAGGCTATGATATTGCGAAGATGTCCCTGGATGAACTTGATGCAATATGGGAAGATGCTAAAAAATGGGAGGAGTGATTACCATGGAAATGCGCTTAGACAAATTTTTGAAAGTTTCAAGATTAATAAAAAGAAGAACACTGGCAAAAGAAGTAGCTGATCAAGGAAGAATTTCAATCAACGGTGTGCAGGCCAAAGCCAGCTCCACTGTGAAGGTTGGTGATGAGTTAACGATTAGATTTGGCCAAAAACTTGTTACCGTTAAAATTGATGCTATAAAAGATACAACGAAAAAAGAAGATGCTGCTTCAATGTACACAGTCGTGAAGGAAGAAAAAATACAAAACAAATACGAGGAAACAGAAGAGGAAGGCCACTCTATTTTTTAGGGTGGCTTTTCTCTTTCCCCTCCGCTTTTCTAATTAGCTTGGTCTAAACCGATTATCCCAATCATATAGTGTGATAGAGGACTTATGCCGCAATACTTCTTTTAACGTAGGAGGACGAGGATATGGATCATTATTATGATATGGGAAATGGAAATCAAAATAAAGGAACAACGGCACAACATGACGTCATCATGAGAGGCAGAAGGACATTGGAAATATCCGGTGTAAAGCAGGTTGAGAGCTTTGATAATGAGGAATTTTTACTAGAAACGGTTATGGGCTTTTTAGTGATTCGAGGTGAAAACCTACAAATGAAAAATCTCGATGTTGACAAAGGGGTTGTATCGATTAAAGGGAGAATCTCGGCACTTTCCTATATTGATGATCAACATGGGGAGAAAGCTAAAGGATTCTTTAGCAAGCTATTCAAATGAGCCTAACGATCCAGTTAAATACAATGATTGCCATGGTCATTATGGGAGCATGGCTTGGGGCTGCACTAGATACATATGGTCGCTTTTTAAAGCGACCTAAGCGTGCCACATGGGTTTTGTTTATTAACGATATTTTATTTTGGATGGTACAGGCCTTACTCTTTTTTTATGTTTTATTACTTGTAAATGAGGGACAGCTTCGCTTTTATATTATTTTAGCTATATTATGTGGCTATGCAGCTTATCAAAGCTTATTTAAGAATATTTATTTAAAAGTATTGGAGCTTTTGATAAAATCCTCCATTTGGACCTATCGCTTTGTGTATAGATTAATTATTATATTGGTAGTGCAGCCAATTAAATGGCTGATTCAATTATTAATTGTTCTTATTTTATTTATGGGGAACGTGCTATGGAAAATCCTAAAGTTAACATTTTTAATCGTATATACACCAATAAAGTGGATTTTTCAAGTATTATGGCGATTTGTACCGCAAAAAGTCAAAATATTTTTTATCAGTATGGCAGGGATTTTAGTAAGAAAGAAGAATACTATAGTAAAATGGTGGAAAAAGTTCCGGGAATAAGGAGGTCAAGTTGCGATGGAACCGCTTCGAAGTCGTAAAATTACAACACTTCATTCTAATTACACACATGAGCAAACAGAACAACAACTAGAGAAAAAGAAAAAGCGACGAGGTCTTTATCGCAGACTGACATTGATTGCACTCATTGCTCTGGGGATCAGCTATTGCATAGGTTCGATGCTTCATACGCAAGCTGAAGCTGCCCAGGAAAAAATAAAAGAAAAGATTGAACTCGAAAAAAAGTATGCTAGCCTAAAGGAACAGGAAAAAGATCACCGTGCAGAGATTGTTAAATTAAATGACGATGAGTATGTAGCAAAGCTTGCCCGAAATGAGTATTTTCTATCTGAAGAAGGGGAGATTATCTTCAAGCTGCAGAATGAGTAAAAAGTCATCTTATTGACAGTGTTTTTTTTTATTTAGTATAATAAAATAAACTGATTTTTTATAATTTTAAGGAGGAGCATTTTTTTTATGTCAATCGAAGTAGGCAGCAAGTTACAGGGAAAGGTAACAGGTATCACCAATTTTGGAGCGTTTGTGGAGCTGCCAGAAGGCTCAACAGGTCTTGTTCATATAAGTGAAGTTGCTGATAATTATGTTAAAGATATAAATGAATTCTTAAAAGTTGGCGACGAAGTAACGGTCAAGGTCTTAAACGTTGAGAAAGATGGTAAAATTGGATTATCAATTAAAAAAGCTAAAGAGCAGGTGGAAACGGCCGGAACTGATCGTCCTGAACGACCACAACGTCAACAGCGCCCACGTAATTTCAAACAAGATAAGCGCGGTGGTGCACCTGTCGAGAACTTTGAGTCTAAAATGTCTCGCTTCTTAAAGGATAGTGAAGATCGTTTGGCATCATTAAAGCGCCATACCGAGTCAAAACGCGGCGGTCGTGGTGCAAGAAGAGGGTAAGTCAACTAATACTTGCTGCTAATTTTTATAGCAGGATTAATTATCAATAAAAGGTAAGCACCCAAGTCTGGGTGCTTTTTGCTTGTTTCGATATACCATGGTTCTCAGAATATAGCAATGGGCAAGAGCAAGTATCATAACGAGGTCATAATGATAAAAGAGACATCCAAAAATAAGGTTTTGGGTGTTTTTTATCATTTTTTTACGTTTTTGGCATTTTGTTTTGGGACCTGCATATGATAGTAGAGGCTAGTAAGTTATTATTATTTTTTTAATCCAAGGAGGAAATGAGAGTGTGGGTTTTAACGCTTTATTCGCATGACAGCATCAAAATGTATGAATTTGAAAGTAAGGAGGAGGCTTTAAGGGAGAGCAGTAAACTGTCCGGCTACAAGGTCCTAACAGAAGTTATTTATTTTACGGACTTTGAGGAGGCCGATGTCATGCAGGAGCGTGAACTTTCGTTTGCGGGGAGGTAAACTAGTTAAGTAGACTAAAACCGGGCTATTGCCCGGTTTTAATTATTTTATATTTTTTAAGCCGATATTGAAGGTTTTGTCTGCTCATTCCGAGCGTCTTTGCTGCTTGCGTAATATTAAAATTATGAAGCTGCAATACTTTGTTTAAATAGTATGTTTCTGCTTCCTCCATATATTGATCAAGGGGCAAAATCTGTCTTCCTTTTTGGACTAAAAGGTTATCAGATTGAGTAGAAAGGGCTGATTCCCCCTTAAGCTGCTGCTTATTCCTAAAATGTATCGGCAGATGGACATACGAAATTTTATCCTCTTTATCTATTAAATTCATTGCACCTTCAATAATATGCTCCAACTCACGAATATTTCCCGGCCAATCATATTGTTCAAAAACATGTAAAACATTATCATCAATCCCAGTAACGTTCATTCCAAACAGATGGTTATATTTTTCGATGAAAAATTGAACAAGGTCGTGAATATCTGATTTCCTTTCCCTTAATGGGGGAATAAAAAGAGCAACAACACTTAGCCGATAATAAAGGTCCTTGCGAATTCTTCCTTGGGAAATGGCGTCAATTGGATCTTCATTAATAGTCGCTAAGATTCTAACGTCAATCTCCTGATCCTTTGTATCCCCGATTCTGCGCACTGTTTTTTCTTGGATTACCCGTAAAAGCTTCGCTTGTAAAGCGGGATTTAACGAGTTAAGTTCATCTAGTAGCAAGGTTCCGCCTTCAGCTTGTTCAAATAGACCGGGGCGTTCAATTGCTCCTGTAAAGGCCCCCTTCTTCGTACCAAATAAAAGCCCTTCAATAAGACTGTCAGGTAAAGCGGCGCAGTTTTGTGAAATAAATGGCTTTTCAGAACGATTGCTGCCGTTATGAATGCTTTGGGCAAATAGCTCTTTCCCTGTCCCGGTTTCTCCGACAATAAGCACAGATGATGTTGTTCGGGTTGCTCTTTTACTAGCTTCGATGACTTCTTGAATTTCAAAGCTGCTTCCAATAATGCTATCAAACGTATAGCGGGTGTTCCCTTTTTTATTCATATTTTCTCTAATCAGTTTCTCTAATTTTGTAACGTCACGGGCAATTTCAATGGCACCAATTCGGACGCCATCTTCTTCGATAGGGATTGTATCGTTAATGGTCGTTATTTCTTTTCCTTGGTTATTAAAATACGATTGCTTCGCATTTTTAATCATTGTGCCGTTTCGAAGGACATCTAGCAGGGTACTGTCTTCGTTTTTGTTAAAAGAAAAAACATCCAACAGACTCTTATCAAGAACATCATCAAAGTCCATGCCTTCAATTTCGCCCATTTTCTTATTATATATTATTGTTTTTCCTTCATGGTTTATTGCATGTACACCCACATCAATTTCATCTACAATACGTTGGAAAAATTTATTTTTTAAGTTTAATTGTATATGATTGCCATTCATGTTTTATTCCCCTTTTACGAATGCTTATATTATATTTTACCAAACCAAAGGTAAAGAGCAATGAAATTTGGCAGCTTTATGTAGTTTTCGTGCAATGAATATTTGCTATTCTTGCAGATGCGGAAAGATAATAGCAAATATTATTTGCACATAAAATGACTAAAGCCTTTTAAATCAACACTTTTAAAGTTGGCATGGTTCTTGCGTTAATTTAAGTGAAGGTACAAAACATAACAAAGAAGTTTTTAGGGAGGAGTAAACATGGTGGGAGAAAAACAAACAAAATCAGCTTCATTAATAGAACAAACTGAAAAATTCGGTGCACATAATTATCACCCGCTGCCAATTGTAATCTCGAAGGCAGAAAGTGTTTGGGTAGAAGACCCCGAAGGCCATAAATACATGGATATGTTAAGTGCTTATTCAGCTGTTAACCAAGGACATCGTCATCCAAAGATTATTCAGGCCTTAAAGGATCAAGCAGATCGTGTTACCTTAACATCTCGTGCTTTCCATAACGACCAGTTGGGCCCTTGGTATGAAATGGTTTGTAAAATAGCAAATAAAGAAATGGCTTTGCCAATGAATACGGGTGCTGAGGCGGTAGAAACTGCTATTAAAGCAGCTCGCCGCTATGCCTATGATGTGAAAGGTGTGGAAGAGAACAAAGCGGAGATTATTGCATGTGCAGGAAACTTCCATGGCCGCACAATGACTGCTGTTTCTTTATCATCTGACCCTGAATACAAACGTGGCTTTGGTCCGATGCTGCCAGGAATTAAGATCATCCCTTACGGTGACCTTGATGCATTAAAAAATGCAATCACTAAAAACACAGCTGCGTTCTTAATTGAACCAATTCAAGGGGAAGCAGGAATTATAATTCCGCCACAGGGCTTCTTAAAGCAAGCGTTTGAAACTTGTAAAGAAAATAATGTCTTATTTATTGCAGACGAAATCCAGGCTGGTCTTGGACGTTCGGGTAAAATGTTTGCTTGTGACTGGGAAGAGATCGTTCCGGATATGTATATATTAGGAAAGGCACTTGGCGGTGGGGTATTCCCAATTTCATGTGTTGTTGCGAATAAAGATATTCTTAGGGTATTTAACCCAGGCTCACATGGCTCAACATTTGGAGGAAATCCATTAGCATGTGCAGTTTCAATTGCAGCTATGAATGTACTTGTTGAAGAAAAACTTGCAGAACGCTCTCATGAGCTAGGCGAGTATTTTAAAGCTAAATTAAAAGAAATTCAAAATCCAAAAATTAAAGAAGTCCGTGGCCGGGGGTTGTTTATCGGTGTTGAATTAACAGAACCAGCCCGTAAATATTGTGAAACATTAAAAGCAGAAGGCTTATTATGTAAGGAAACACATGAAACGGTAATCCGCTTTGCCCCACCACTTGTTATTAATAAAGAAGAGCTTGACTGGGCAATTGAACGTATTAAGAAAGTTTTAGGATAAGAGGTGCTATTATGGGTACAACTGTTGATCAAAAAAAGGCAACTCCGATTGTTGAAGAGTCATTAGATTTATTGACATCAACACAAATCACTTTTAAAGAAGCGTTAGACAAATTGGGATATTCTAAGGAAATGTATGAGCTTTTAAAAGAACCATTAAAGATGTTAACTGTAAGAATTCCGGTAAAAATGGATAACGGCTCAACTAAGATTTTCACTGGTTATCGTGCCCAACATAATGATGCCGTTGGTCCAACAAAAGGTGGAGTAAGATTCCATCCTGAAGTCGATGAAAATGAAGTAAAGTCATTATCAATGTGGATGAGCTTGAAATGTGGCATTGTTGACCTTCCATATGGTGGTGGTAAAGGTGGTATTATTTGTGATCCACGCTCCATGTCAATGGGTGAGATAGAGCGCTTAAGCCGCGGCTATGTCCGTGCGATCAGCCAAATTGTCGGTCCAACAAAAGATATTCCAGCACCAGACGTATATACGAACGCCCAAATTATGGCATGGATGATGGATGAATATAGCCGGATTCGTGAACATGATTCGCCAGGATTTATTACCGGTAAACCGCTCGTACTTGGAGGCTCGGCAGGAAGAGACAAGGCTACAGCACAAGGTGTCGTAATCTGTATTGAGGAAGCTGCGAAAAAGCGAGGTATTACCATTGAAGAGGCTCGTGTAGTTGTTCAAGGCTTCGGGAATGCCGGAAGTTTCTTGGCTAAGTTCATGCATGACATGGGAGCTAAAGTAGTTGGTATTTCCGATGCTGGCGGTGCACTTTATGACCCTAATGGCCTTGACATTGATTATCTTTTGGATCGAAGAGACAGCTTTGGCATGGTTACGAACTTATTCAAGAACACGATTACGAACCAGGAGCTTCTCGAGTTAGAATGTGATATTTTAGTACCGGCCGCCATTTCTAACCAGATTACGGCTGGTAATGCCCATAATATTAAAGCAGCGATTATTGTTGAAGCGGCAAATGGCCCAACAACACTAGAGGCAACCAAAATTTTAACGGAGCGCGGCATTCTTCTTGTACCTGACGTGTTAGCAAGTGCAGGTGGAGTAACAGTTTCTTACTTTGAATGGGTACAAAATAACCAAGGCTATTATTGGTCTGAAGAAGAAGTAAATGATAAGCTGCGTAAGAACCTTGTTCGAGCATTTAATAATGTGTACGACGCAGCGGAACAACGTAAGGTTAACATGCGTCTTGCCGCCTACATGGTAGGAATTAGACGCATGGCGGAAGCATCTCATTTTAGAGGCTGGGTGTAATAATGACAAAAAGATCACTTCATTTTACGGAGTGATCTTTTTTCATAAGTTTTTATAGTGAAAAACAATGTTTTTTGACAAACCAAGATAAAATAACGTCGAACACTTTTTATAGTTAGCCCTGATGATTTGACAAAAAAATAGGAAACCTTGTGGTTAAATAGGAGACAACTATTTCTAGTCAGGGGAGTGTGTTGTATGCAAAAAGTAGAGAGGGAGATGATTTTTCAGGCGCAAACTCAAGGGATTATGGAGGGATGGTTAGAACGCTTAGGAGCTAAGCTAGATCATCTTTTTATTAAAAAGGGTTTGCTGTTGGTACTTGTCGGTTTTTTACTTGGACGGGCTTTGATTCTTGCAAAGATTGCACCATTTGCCTTGCCTTTTTTTGCAGCCGTATTTTTAATGCGTAAAGAAAAGACTGGACAAGCTGCGATTGCCGTAGTTTTAGGAGCTTTAACAACGTCGATTCCCAGTGCAGGATTTACATTTGCATCAATCGGAGCATTTTTCATCTTTTATCTGATTTTTTCAAGGATAAGCTTTGACCGAGTTAAGGTTTTGCCTTTAAATGTATTAATTGCATCTTTAGCAACAAGGCTTTCTTTAACGTATGTATTTAATCATGAACTTGTCTACTATGACATCATGATGAGTATAATAGAGGCAGGCCTAGGTTATATTTTAACGTTAATTTTTATACAAAGCGTGCCTTTGTTAAGCATACGCCGCAGAAAACAAGTATTAAAGAATGAAGAGATTATTTGTTTAATCATTTTATTAGCCTCGGTGTTAACTGGAACGATTGGCTGGTCCGTTTATGATGTTTCTGTCGAGCATGTATTATCCAGGTATTTAGTGATGTTATTCGCCTTCATCGGCGGAGCTGCAATCGGATCCACCGTTGGCGTTGTTACAGGGTTAATACTAAGCCTAGCAAATGTAGCCAGCTTGTATCAGATGAGTTTGCTTGCGTTTTCCGGTCTATTAGGTGGTCTATTAAAAGACGGGAAAAAGTTCGGTGTTGGGATTGGTCTTTTAATTGGTACATTATTAATCGGTTTATATGGAGAAGGCACAACGGATCTCCTACCGACAATATTAGAGTCTTGCATCGCCATCCTGATCTTCCTATTGACACCTAAGGCAGCTATTTCAAAAATTGCTACGTTCATTCCTGGTACGGAGGAGCATGCGCAGGAACAACAGCAATATATGCGCAAAGTAAGAGATGTTACGGCCAAGCGGGTTGAGCAATTCTCGACATTATTTCATGCGCTTTCTAATAGTTTTAACTATCAAGGGCTCACTAATAAGGATGAAGATGATAGTCGTGAGATCGACTATTTCTTAAGTAATGTAACAGAAAAAACGTGCCAAACCTGTTTTCGAAAAACAAAATGCTGGGAGGACAACTTTAATACAACCTATGACTACATGTTGGAAATTATGCGTGAATGTGAAACAAATTCTTCTGGCCCTCCTAATAGAACGCTACAGCGTGAGTGGGACAACCATTGTGTCAAAGGGGCAAGGGTGTATGAGGAGATCAAACAAGAGCTTTCTTTTTACCATGCAAATCAAAGATTAAAAAAGCAGGTACAGGAAAGCAGACGTTTAGTGGCCGATCAGTTGTTGGGGGTTTCCCAAGTGATGGATAATTTTGCAAAAGAAATACAGCGTGAGCGGGAAAATCATCAGCATCAGGAAGACCAAATTATTGAGGCGTTGGCTGGGATGGGAATTGAATTAGGTCAAATTGATATTTACAGCTTAAAATCGGGGAATGTTGATATTGAATTAAGCATTCCGTATTGTAATGGCACTGGGGAGGCAGAAAAGGTCATCGCGCCGATGCTTTCGGATATAGTAGGTGAAACAATTGTTGTTAAAAAAGAGGATTGTGCTCCATTTCCACATGGATATTGCCAAGTTGCATTAGGTTCAGCTAAAGCTTTTGTAGTAGACACAGGAGTAGCGCACGCCGCCAAAGGCGGTGCATTCGTTTCAGGAGACTGCTATTCGACGATTGAGTTAGGTGCCGGGAAATATGCAATCGCTATCAGCGATGGAATGGGAAATGGTGAAAGAGCGTTTTTAGAAAGCAATGAAACATTAGTATTATTGCAAAAAATTCTTCAATCCGGGATTGAAGAGAAAGTTGCCATTAAATCTGTTAATTCAGTGTTATCATTAAGAACAACCGATGAGATCTTTTCAACATTAGATTTAGCGATGATCGACCTTCAGGATGCCAACGTTAAGTTTCTCAAAATTGGTTCATCACCAAGCTTTATAAAACGAGGTGAAAGTATTAAAAAAATTGAAGCAAGCAATTTACCGATGGGCATCATCCAAGATTTTGAGGTAGATGTTGTAAGTGATCAGCTTAAATCTGGTGATATCCTCGTTATGATGAGTGACGGTGTATTTGAAGGGCCGTCCCATGTAGAAAACTATGATGTATGGATGAAGAGAAAATTAAAGGAAATTTCAACAGGGGATCCGCAGGAGATTGCAGATATTTTACTAGAAGAAGTTATTAGAACGAGCGGGCAAATTCAAGATGATATGACGGTTATTGTTGCAAAAATTCAACACAATATTCCAAAGTGGGCCTCCATTCCGGTGTATCCAAGTAAAAAGGCGCTATAACCTTATTCAGGGCTGAATAAAGTTATAGCCTCCGGTAGATGTCATGGATTTGTAGTATAATTCCTTTTTTATTCGTTAATGATGGTAATAGACCATTGATTGTTGGAGGAGATACGAATGAAAAAAGGAACGCTAAAACAAATATTACTGATTACGGATGGATGTTCAAATTCCGGGGAAGATCCAGTCGCAATGGCGGCACTGGCAAAGGAACAAGGAATTACTGTAAATGTGATTGGCGTGATGCTGAATGATTCCGTTGGTGATCAAGGAAAACAGGAAATAGAGGAAATTGCCATGAGTGGCAACGGTATTAGCCAAATTGTTTATGCCAAGCAGCTGTCACAAACGGTTCAGATGGTGACAAGAAAAGCGATGACGCAAACTCTTCAAGGTGTTGTCAATTCAGAATTAAAACAAATACTCGGAAGCAGAAGCACGATCGAAGACCTACCACCTAAAAAACGCGGCGAGGTGATGGAAGTAGTTGATGAGCTTGGGGAAACCGTTGATTTAGAGGTATTAATATTAGTAGATATTAGTGGAAGTATGAAGGATAAAATACCTACGGT
Organism: Schinkia azotoformans; assembly: GCF_035811335.1. Lineage (NCBI taxonomy): Bacteria > Bacillati > Bacillota > Bacilli > Caryophanales > Bacillaceae > Schinkia > Schinkia azotoformans. The sequence continues at coordinate 14,099 of NZ_JARSMD010000011.1, read as the reverse complement.
TAAGGAGGCGTTGTTTGATTTATCTATCAGTCTAAACTCAAGGATTGGTCAAAATCGTTTTTCAATTTTTGGATTCCCAGGTAGACGGGATGAGGTTGATAAAATACTAGATTGGACGCCTAAACTAGATTCCATTTCAAGTGTATTCCCGAAATTAACATCTGGTGGCATCACACCTACAGGACCTGCGATTCGTGAGGCGATCCAACACTTCTCTAGGAAGAAGCCACGAAATTTAAGGAGCTGGATTTCCCGTGATGATGAATATATCGAAGAAGCCGGATTATAATGTAGCACGAGGAACGGTTATTAAGGGAAAATGGCACCATCATGCTTATACAGTACATAAAACCCTCGGGTACGGGGCAACAGGGACTGTATATTTAGCGGAGGGGAAGGAAGGATTAGTAGCATTAAAAATAAGTGATGATAGTATGGCGATTACTTCAGAGGTAAATGTATTACGACATTTTTCTAAGGTCCAAGGTTGCCTTGGGCCTTCTTTGCTTGATGTCGATGATTGGGTATTTCCCGGGCAAGGAAAAGCTCTTCATTTCTATGTAATGGAATATTTAAAAGGGGATGATTTTTTATCTTTTATAAATAAGAATGGGGATGAATGGCTTAGTGTCCTCGTGCTTCAGCTTCTTTCCGATTTAGACCGGCTTCATGAGGAGGGGTGGGTGTTTGGTGATTTAAAACCGGATAATTTATTAGTAGTAGGGCCACCTTCACGAGTTAGATGGCTGGATGTTGGCGGGACAACAATGAAAGGGCGTTCCATCAAAGAGTTTACTGAGTTTTTCGATCGTGGATATTGGGGTATGGGCTCAAGAAAAGCAGAACCATCTTATGATTTATTCGCAGTAGCGATGATCATGATTAATAGTGCTTTTCCTCATCGCTTTTCAAAAAAAGGGGAGCTTGGAAATCACTTTCAGGAATTAGTTAAAGCCGTTCAAACAGCTCCTACATTAAGGAAATATGAAAGGGTCATAATAAAAGCGATTCAAGGACGTTATCCTTCTGCACAGGAAATGAGACAGGAATTGATAGAAACAATTAGCTCTCAGATTAAACAAAGTAAACCGGTGAATCAGTCCACGACAAAAACAAATTCAAAATCAATACCGACCACGAAAACATTAAAAAATGCAAGACAGATGAAAAGAAAGGCTGACAGGAGAAATAGATTTAGAGGGGTATTTGAAACATTTCTCATTGCTGTTTTTTTATTAATTGCTTACTTTCTTTATATTGCAGGACATATGATGTGATTTTTTTGCTACAATATACAAATGGAAATCAATACTACTATTATAAAGGAAGATTGGAATGAAGCATGACAGAGTAGAGCAATTTATCGAAAGGCACAATTTACTTGACGAGAATGCTGTTGTTGTCGTAGGTGTTTCAGGAGGCTCGGATTCTATTGCTCTGCTTCATTATTTGTGGACGATTAAAGACAAATGGGAGTTAACATTAGTGGCCGCCCATGTAGACCATATGTTTAGAGGGAAGGAGTCCTATGAGGATTTACTATTTGTTAAGAACTTTTGTGAAAATCATTCAATCCAATTTGAAGGGATTTCAGTCGATGTACCAGGTTTTATTGAAAAACATCATGTAAGCTCCCAAGTTGCAGCAAGGATTTGCCGCTATGAGTTTTATGATAGAGTTTTAGAGAAATATAATGGAGATTACCTTGCCTTGGCTCATCACGCGGATGACCAGGTGGAAACGATGCTGATGAGAATGGTTAGGGGCAGCTATGGACAATCATTAGCGGGGATACCCGTAAAGCGGCCCTATAATAATGCAACGCTCATTCGACCGTTTTTATGTTTGACCAAGGTTGAAATTGAAGAGTACATAGAGGAATGCAATTTATCATTTCGAGTTGATCCAAGCAACAACAAAGATGACTATCAAAGAAACCGATTTAGGCATCATATTCTTCCTTTTTTAAAAAAAGAAAATCCAAACGTTTCAGAACGGTTTCAAACGTTAAGTGAGTTGCTCTCGGATGACCAAAAGTTATTAGAAGATTATGCAGAAAAGGAATTACAAAGGGTTTTAATAGCGAAGACGGACACAAGAATTGTTTTTGCGATTAATGAGTTTAAAAGAATACCTATTTCTTTACAAAGAAGGGGTATTCATCTAATATTAAAATATCTTTATAAAGTAATTCCTTCCAATATAGCTACAATACATATTAATCAACTTTTATCTTTGCTCGACCATGAACATCCTTCAGGTATTTTACATTTTCCAAAAGGCTTGATTGTTACGAAGTCCTATAATCAATGCATTTTAGCTATTGAGCCAAAAGCAGAGAAGAAGGAGCGTGTCTTTAACCCCTATACTTTAGCTGTGCCTGGGGAAGTTAATGTAGCAAGTAGTTTTTCAATTAAGGCTGAATGGATTGATAGTATTCCGGAAAAAATAGACGGAATTGATTTTTTTATATGTTATGCTGAAGAGATTGCATTACCGATACATATTCGAAGGCGAAAAACGGGCGACCGAATGACCGTAAAAGGTATGAAAGGAACGAAAAAAATTAAAGATATTTTTATCGATAAGAAGGTGCCAAGAGATGAAAGGGATGCTTGGCCCATCGTTGAAGATGCTAATGGGCATATTCTCTGGCTGCCATGCCTAAAAAAATCGGCATATTCCCTAGAAGGACATAAAAATGAAGAAAGCAATAGTCATCTTTATTTACTATTACAATATATATCATACAACAAAGAGCTCTAGGAGGAACTAGGAATGAAGCACGATATTAAAGAGGTTTTAATTGCGGAAGAGGAAATTCAAAAAAGGGTAAAAGAACTTGGAGCGATTCTTTCAGAGGAATACCAAGACCGATTCCCATTAGTCATTGGTGTATTGAAAGGCGCGATGCTTTTCATGAGTGATATTGTGAAAAATATGGACATCCATCTGGAAATGGACTTTATGGATGTTTCAAGCTACGGAAGCTCCACCGTGTCATCCGGGGAAGTTAAAATTATTAAAGACTTAAATACCTCTGTTGAGGGTAGGGATATTATCATTGTAGAAGATATTATCGACAGTGGTCTTACGCTAAATTATCTCGTCGATCTTCTTCGCTATCGAAAAGCTAAATCAATTAAGATTGTAACACTCTTAGATAAACCAACTGGAAGAAAAGTGGATCTTTATGCTGATTTGGTTGGCTTCGATGTTCCTGATGCCTTTGTTGTAGGATATGGGCTTGACTTTGCTGAAAGGTACCGGAATCTCCCATATATTGGGGTTTTAAAACCTGAAGTATATCAAAATTAGAAAATATAGAAAAAATATCCTTTTTAGAAGTGTAATTTGTTGTGTTTTTTTTAACTAATATGGTACCATTTACTATAGTTTCTTTGCTTCGCAGGAGGAGGTAAGTAATGAATCGGATCTTCCGTAATACAATTTTTTATTTATTAATATTCTTAGTTGTCATTGGAGTAGTAAGCTTCTTTAATGGCACAGGACAGCAACAGCAATCACTAACATATGACCAATTCATGACTCACCTAGAAAAAGGTGATATAAAGTCAGCGACAATTCAGCCAGAGAGGCTGGTTTACGAAGTTCGTGGTCAGCTAAAAACATACCCTGAAGGTCAGTTTTTCGTTACATATGTCCTTCAAACAGAGACTGCTTCAGACTTCACTGAAATGCTAAGGAAAAGTGGCGCAAAGGTTGAAAATTTACCAGCCAAAGAAACAAGCGGCTGGGTAACATTTTTTACTTCGATTATTCCTTTCATCATTATTTTTATTTTGTTCTTCTTCTTATTAAACCAAGCTCAAGGCGGCGGCAGCCGTGTTATGAATTTCGGTAAGAGTAAGGCAAAGCTTTATAGTGAAGAAAAGAAAAAGGTACGCTTTAAAGATGTTGCCGGTGCAGATGAAGAGAAACAAGAACTTGTTGAAGTTGTTGAATTTCTTAAGGACCCACGCAAGTTTGCAGCATTAGGGGCACGAATTCCTAAAGGGGTACTGCTTGTAGGGCCTCCAGGTACAGGTAAAACATTATTGGCTCGGGCTGTAGCAGGAGAAGCGGGCGTTCCGTTTTTCTCAATTAGTGGTTCGGACTTTGTAGAAATGTTCGTCGGTGTTGGTGCATCGAGGGTTCGTGATTTGTTTGAAAATGCAAAAAAGAATGCACCATGTATTATCTTCATAGATGAAATTGATGCTGTTGGTCGTCAGCGTGGCGCCGGTCTTGGCGGTGGTCACGACGAGCGTGAGCAGACGTTAAACCAATTGCTTGTTGAGATGGATGGGTTTGGTGCCAATGAAGGAATTATCATCATTGCTGCAACAAACCGCCCTGATATTTTAGACCCTGCACTCTTGCGCCCAGGCCGTTTTGACCGTCAAATTACAGTTGACCGTCCGGATGTAAAAGGCCGTGAAGCAGTATTAGGAGTACATGCAAAAAATAAACCACTTGCTGATAATGTTGATCTTAAGACGATTGCATTGCGCACACCTGGATTCTCAGGTGCTGATCTTGAAAATCTATTAAATGAAGCTGCACTTGTTGCTGCAAGAGCAGATCAAAAGGTAATCACAGCTGATGATATTGATGAGGCAATCGACCGAGTTATTGCCGGCCCTGCTAAAAGAAGCCGGGTGGTATCTGAAAAAGAAAGAAGAATTGTTGCCTATCATGAAGCGGGACATACAATCATTGGCGTTGTATTAGATGAGGCCGATATGGTTCACAAGGTAACGATTGTTCCTCGTGGCCAAGCGGGTGGATATGCAGTTATGCTACCAAAGGAAGATCGTTACTTTATGACAAAGCCGGAGTTATATGATAAAATTACCGGCTTACTAGGCGGACGTGTAGCTGAGGAACTTGTACTTGGAGAAGTAAGTACAGGTGCTCATAATGACTTCCAACGCGCGACAAATATTGCTCGTAAGATGGTTACTGAATATGGTATGAGTGATAAGTTAGGCCCAATGCAATTTGGCCATGCATCTGGTGGTCAAGTATTCCTAGGCCGTGATATTAACAATGAGCAGAACTATAGTGATGCGATTGCTCATGAAATTGATATGGAAATTCAACGCATTATCTTAGAATGCTACGATAAAGCGAAGAGGATCTTAACAGAGTATTCCGAACAGCATCATTTAATTGCGAAAACACTACTTGAAGTTGAAACGCTTGATGCTGAGCAAATTAGGCATTTATTTGATCATGGAACATTGCCTGATCGCTCGGTTGATGCTAATGAACCTAAAAAGCCAGCTGCAACGACTAAAGTAGAGTCAACAACAACGAAGGAAGATGTCATCGTTAACATCAATACGAAAAATGATGATACTAATAAAGAAACAAAAGAGTAAACTTTATTCATAAAAAATAGGATGCCTTTATGGCATCCTATTTTCGCTAAAAATCTTATAATAGGGTGATAACAATGATCTTTGTTATTGATGTAGGCAATACTAATACAGTATTAGGCGTATTTGATAGAGAAGAGTTAAAGTATCAATGGCGAATCGAAACGAGCAGAAATAAAACGGAAGATGAATACGGGATGATCATTAAAGAGCTATTTACACACGTCGGGATCCGTTCATCCGACGTAAGCGGAATTATTATATCTTCGGTTGTACCGCCTATTATGTTTTCGCTTGAAAGAATGTGTGAAAAGTACTTTAACATTACCCCGATGATCGTCGGACCTGGAATTAAAACAGGGTTAAATATTAAATATGATAACCCGAAAGAAGTGGGGGCAGACCGCATTGTCAATGCAGTGGCAGGAATTCACGAATATGGTGCACCGCTTATTATCGTTGATTTTGGAACGGCTACTACATATTGTTACATTGATGAGGACAAGCAGTATATGGGAGGCGCGATTGCCCCAGGAATAAATATTTCCACAGAGGCATTATATACAAAGGCGGCTAAGTTGCCACGAATAGAAATTGCTAGACCAAATGGGATCGTTGGTAAAAACACAGTACATGCGATGCAGGCTGGTATTTTATTTGGTTATGTCGGCCAGGTTGAGGGTATCGTAAGAAGGATGAAAGAGGAGGCAACTGTAGAACCGAAAGTAATTGCAACGGGCGGGTTGGCTTCACTAATTGCTAAAGAATCTGATGCAATCGATGTTGTTGATCCATTCTTAACTTTAAAAGGCTTGCAAATGATTTTTGCACGAAACCAAGCAACTGAAAGGAGTAAACTGGATGTCTGATTATTTAATAAAAGCTTTAGCCTATGATGGCCAAGTCCGAGCCTATGGTATTCGAACTACAGAAACGGTTTCGGAGGGGCAAAGGCGCCACGACACTTGGGCTACTGCTTCTGCTGCACTAGGAAGAGCAATGACTGCATCAACCATGATGGGAGCGATGCTAAAAGGCGACGATAAAATTACTGTAAAAATTGAAGGCGGCGGTCCTATCGGGGCCATTCTTGTTGATGCCAATGCCCATGGTGAGGTCCGTGGTTATGTTACAAACCCCCATGTTGATTTTGAATTAAATGATAAGGGGAAACTTGATGTCTCCAGAGCTGTTGGCAATAACGGCTTTTTGTCCGTTGTTAAAGATTTAGGCATGAGAGAGCATTTTACGGGTCAAGTACCGCTTGTTTCCGGAGAATTAGGTGAAGATTTTACATATTATTTTGTAGCATCAGAACAGGTTCCCTCAGCTGTGGGCGTCGGTGTATTAGTAAATCCCGATCATTCCATTTTAGCTTCAGGGGGATTTATTATTCAATTAATGCCGGGAACGACGGATGAGACAATTGAAAAAATTGAAAAACAAATTAATTCGATTCCTCCAATTTCAAAGTTAATCCAAGAGGGTTTAACACCAGAAGAAATTCTAGAAAGACTGCTTGGAGATATTAAAATTCTGGACAAGATGCCGGTTTCATTTACATGCAGCTGTTCAAAAGAAAGATTGGCCAATGCAATTGTAAGTTTGGGACCGGATGAAATTAAAGCGATGATTGAAGAGGACGGCAAGGCCGATGCACATTGTCATTTTTGTAATGAACAGTATCATTTTACAAAACAAGAATTAGAAGATCTTTATAATAAAACAAAACAAGATTAGGGTGCCTAAAATGATGAATTATGGCGAAAACTGCTGATTAAAACTAATTGACAATTATCAGAAAAATTGATACGGTTTTAATATAAATCTTAAACACCAATAAATTTACTCGGAATTGGAGTGGGAGAAAATGCGCGTTGCAAATTCTATTGTAGAACTAATTGGCTATACACCGATTGTTAAATTAAACCGATTAACTGATGAAAATGCTGCAGATGTATATGTAAAATTAGAGTATTTTAATCCAGGAAGCAGTGTGAAAGATCGTATTGCATTAGCGATGATTGAAGCAGCGCTTGAAAAAGGGGATTTAAAAGAAGGCGATACTATTATTGAGCCAACTAGTGGCAACACTGGCATTGGTCTTGCAATGGTAGCGGCAGCAAAAGGTTTAAAAGCTGTACTTGTTATGCCTGATACAATGAGCCTTGAAAGACGCAATCTATTACGTGCATATGGTGCTGAGCTTGTCTTAACTCCTGGTGCAGAAGGTATGAAGGGTGCAATTGCCAAAGCCAATGAGCTAGCAAAAGAAAACGGATATTTCGTGCCGCAGCAGTTTGAAAATCCGGCAAATCCACAAGTTCACCGTGAAACAACAGGTAAAGAAATCGTAGAACAAATGGATCAACTTGATGCTTTTGTATCCGGTATTGGTACTGGTGGTACAATTACAGGTGCTGGAGAAGTATTGAAAGAAAGATTCCCTGAGATTAAAATCTATGCGGTAGAGCCAACTGATTCACCTGTATTATCTGGAGGTAAACCAGGTCCTCATAAAATCCAAGGAATTGGCGCAGGTTTCGTTCCTGAAGTATTAAATACAAAGGTTTATGATGAGATTATCAAAATAGATAACGAAGAGGCTTTTGAACACGCTCGCCGTGCCGGTCGTGAAGAAGGAGTTCTATGCGGAATTTCTTCAGGGGCTGCGATTGCAGCTGCTTTAAAGATTGCTAAAGAACTTGGAAAAGGAAAGAAAGTATTAGCAATCTTGCCTGACAATGGAGAGCGTTATTTAAGTACTGCTTTATATCAGTTTGAAGGCTAATAACTTTAATCAGTAGAAAAGAGAAAACAGTCCTTTTCAGAATTAGGACTGTTTTTTTATGGAAAAATTTATTATACTATAAAATAGTTGAGATTAGAAAAGATGAGCCCGAGGTGAGCAGAGTGATTTTAATGATTGATAATTATGATTCCTTTACGTTTAATTTAGTTCAGTATTTAGGGGAAATGGGTCAGGATCTTGTTGTGAAGCGGAATGATGAAATCAGCATTAAAGAAATTGGGGAAATGAATCCGGACTTTTTGATGATTTCACCTGGACCGTGTACACCGGACGATGCGGGAATAAGTCTAGATGCAATCCGAACATTTGCTGGAAAGATCCCGATCTTTGGCGTTTGTCTTGGTCATCAGTCCATTGCCCAAGCGTTTGGTGGGGACGTAATCCGTGCGCGAAACTTAATGCATGGTAAAACATCGGATATTTATCATGATGGAAAAACTGTATTCGCGGGATTGGAACAGCCCTTTTCTGCTGCCAGATACCATTCATTAATTGTGAAAAAAGAAACGTTGCCAGCTTGTTTTGAAATTTCAGCGTGGACGAAGGATGATGAAATTATGGCAATCCGCCATAAAGAACTGCCGATTGAAGGAGTACAATTCCACCCTGAATCGATTATCACATCCCATGGTAAAGATATGCTTCGGAATTTTATTGAAGCCTATGGCAAGAATATGCAGCCCAAAGCTTAAAACTAGTTAACTTTATTCTGAAGAATAAGGTTAAAGCCTCCGGCGAGCCTTGCGATTTCCAAAGGTAGTTTTTCGAGCAAGCTCGAAAATATCCGCTGGGCACAAATACGCCAAGGCGCATTTGATTTAGGTTATAATAATAAAGTGTGAAATGAGACCAGATGCTTATGCAAATGGTCTTTCACTGTTTCTGAACTTTATTCAGAGAATCTTTATACTCCCAAAGCAGTTGAATAAATGCAATCCTAGTTTTAAATTCAGTGAGGGTACAAACCCATTCTGAATAAAGTTAAGCCTCCGGCGGATGCCTCAGATTTTCAGAGGTAGTTTTTCGAGCAAGCTCGAAAAAATCTGGGCGCAAATACACCAAGGCGTATTTGATAAGAGTATTGTAAAATGAAAGGTTTGGATACAATGAAAAATAAGCCATTATACATAACATGTGGTGATGTACGGCTTGATATGAATAAAAAAACATGGATTATGGGTATTTTAAATGTCACTCCTGATTCCTTTTCAGATGGAGGCCGTTATAATAACGAAGAGGCTGCGATCATGCAGGCTGAGAGGATGGTTAGTGAAGGGGTTGATATTATAGATATCGGCGGTGAATCGACAAGACCCGGCCACGAAAGAATAAGTGATGAGGAAGAAATAAGCCGGGTTGTGCCTATTATTAAAGAGCTAAAAAAGAGATTTGATATACCGCTTTCGATTGATACGTATAAATCCGAAGTTGCAAGACTTGCCTTGGAAGCCGGTGCGGATATTATTAATGATATTTGGGGTGCGAAAGCCGATCCGAAAATGGCTGAGGTTGCCGCCCGTTATCAAGTCCCAATCATCCTGATGCATAACCGGGATAATATGGATTACCAGAACTTAATGGAGGATATGATTTCCGATTTACGGGAAAGTATTGCAATTGTAAAAGATGCAGGAGTTCCAGATGAAAAGATTATCCTCGATCCGGGCATTGGCTTTGCTAAAAACTATGAGCATAATTTAGAGGTCATGCGTAATTTAGATAGGATTGTAGATATCGGTTACCCTATTCTGCTTGCTACATCAAGAAAGAGATTTATTGGTACAGCCCTAGACCTACCCGTAGACGAGCGTGTTGAGGGGACAGGGGCAAGCGTCTGTCTTGGTATTGAAAGAGGTTGCCACATGGTAAGAGTCCATGATGTTAAAGAAATGACAAGAATGGCAAGGATGATGGATGCAATGCTAGGTAAACCGGCTGCTTGGGTGGTGTCAAATGGATAAAATCTATTTAAATAAAATGGAGTTTTACGGATATCACGGTGTTTTACCAGAAGAAACTAGGCTAGGACAGCGATTTATTGTTGACCTTGAATTGGAGTTGGACTTAGCGAAGGCTGGCCAAACTGATGACTTAAATGAAACTGTAAACTATGCTGAAGTTTATGAAATGACAAAGGAAATACTGGAAGGAAGGCCCTACCAACTGATTGAAAAGGTGGCGGAACTGTTAGCTGCTAGTTTACTTGCCGCTTTTTCAAAGATAGAGTATTGTACTGTAAAACTGATTAAACCGGACCCGCCTATTAAAGGACATTACAGGTCAGTTGCTGTCGAAATTCGAAGGGGAAGAAAATGAATAATATTGTTTATCTTGCACTTGGCACTAATCAAGGAGACCGCGAAAATTTCTTACTAACTGCAATTAAATTATTGGATGATTGTCCTCATATTTCCTTAATGGACCATTCGTCTATTTTTGAAACAGAACCAGTTGGCTATACAGAACAACCGAAGTTCCTTAACATGGTTATAAAGCTTAGAACCTCGTTAACAGCACATGAATTATTGGAATTTACACAAAAGCTTGAAAAGGATCTTGGCAGAAAAAGAGAGATTCATTGGGGACCGCGGACAATAGATCTTGACATTTTACTCTTTAATGACGAAAATATAGAGTCGGAGCATTTAAAGGTTCCACATCCAAGAATGTTTGAAAGAGCTTTTGTGATTGTTCCATTGTTGGAGATCAATAATGATATTTTTAATCAATTTAAAATAAATGCTGATAGTCTGACAGAAGATAAAGGTGTATCATTATATATTGAGCGAGAAAAAGTACTCCGATTGTAAAGAGGTGAAGGTAATGTTTAAAATAGGCGATATTGAACTAAAAAATCAAGTTGTTTTAGCACCAATGGCAGGAGTATGTAATGCAGCGTTTCGTTTAATTGTAAAGGAATTTGGGGCAGGATTAGTTTGTGCAGAAATGGTAAGTGATAAAGCAATCCTATTTAAAAATGAAAAAACGATGGACATGCTTTTTATAGATGAAGGCGAGAAGCCTTTGAGTCTGCAAATCTTTGGCGGTGAAAAAGAAACTCTTGTAGAAGCGGCCAAATTTGTTGAGAAAAATACAACAGCAGATATTATTGATATTAATATGGGTTGTCCCGTGCCTAAGATAATTAAAAGTGATGCAGGAGCGAAATGGCTCTTAGATCCGGAAAAAATATATGAAATGGTGGCAGCTGTAGTTGATGCGGTAGATAAACCAGTTACTGTCAAAATGCGAATGGGCTGGGATGATAACCATATATATGCAATAGAGAATGCTCAAGCTGTTGAACGTGCCGGTGGGCAAGCGGTGTCACTACATGGTCGTACTCGTGTGCAAATGTACGAAGGTACTGCGAACTGGGATATTATAAAAGACGTAAAGTCAGTCGTAAATATACCGGTTATCGGGAATGGTGATGTTAAATCCCCTGAGGATGCTAAGAGAATGCTGGACACAACCGGATGTGACGGAGTCATGATCGGACGTGCAGCACTTGGAGACCCTTGGATGATCTATCGGACAGTTCATTATTTAGAAACAGGGGAGTTAATGGCACCGCCGACTCCTGAGGAGAAAGTGAAGGTTTGTATGCTCCATGCTGACCGCTTGATTAAGCTTAAAGGTGAAAAAGTGGGGATTATGGAAATGCGTAAGCATGCTGCTTGGTATTTAAAAGGACTTCGTGGCAACGCAAAGGTCCGCACTGCTATAAACGAATGTAATAAAAGAGCAGAATTAGAATCTTTATTGCAAGAATATGTCTCATTCCTGGAACAAAGAGATGATGAAGGTATTCGAGTTGGATAAACTTTAACTTTGTTATAAAGTTAAAGCCTCCGGCGAGCCTTGCGATTTTCAAAGGTAGTTTTTCGAGCGAGCTCGAAAAAGTCTGGGCGCAAATACGCCAAGGCGCATTTGATTACTGATGCTGCCAGTATCCACTGGCAGTTTTTTTACATATATTTCTTATATTAATGATTTGGAGATGATGAAATGAGTCAGGAAGAATTAAATGACCAGCTGTTGGTGAGACGTGAAAAGTTAGCCCAATTTAGGGATAAAGGAATTGATCCGTTCGGAAAAAGATTTGAAAGAAGCGATACGACTAAGAGTCTAAAAGAACAATATGATCAATTTTCAAAAGAAGAACTAGAAGAAAAATCTATCGTTGTCTCTGTTGCTGGTCGTATTATGACAAAGCGCGGCAAGGGAAAAGCAGGCTTTGCGCATATTCAGGATTTAAATGGACAAGTTCAAATCTATGTTCGTCAAGATGCTGTTGGTGAGGAACAGTATGAAACTTTTGATAAAGCCGACCTTGGAGATATCGTAGGTGTAAGTGGTGAAGTATTCAAAACAAAGGTTGGGGAGTTATCTATTAAAGTAAAAGAATTTACGTTTCTTTCAAAGGCTCTACGACCATTACCTGATAAATTCCATGGTTTAAAAGATATCGAACAACGTTATCGTCAACGTTACCTTGATCTAATTACAAGCATGGAAAGCAGAGGAACCTTTATTACTAGAAGTAAAATATTGCAATCTATGCGCCGCTACTTAGATGATAGAGGCTATCTTGAGGTTGAAACACCAATGATGCATTCCATCGCAGGTGGAGCTGCTGCAAGACCGTTTATTACGCATCACAATGCACTTGATATGGAGCTGTATATGCGTATTGCAATTGAATTGCATTTAAAGCGGTTGATTGTAGGTGGACTGGAAAAAGTATATGAGATCGGCCGTGTATTCCGTAATGAAGGGATTTCAACACGCCATAATCCAGAGTTCACTATGATTGAACTCTATGAGGCATATGCAGATTTTAATGATATTATGGACCTTACAGAGAATATGATCGCTCATATTGCAAAAGAAGTTCTTGGCTCTACTACTGTTCAATATGGCGATAATGAAATTAATTTAGAGCCTAAATGGACTCGTCTTCATATCGTTGATGCAATTAAAGAGTATGTAGGCGTTGACTTCTGGAAGAAAATGAGTGATGAAGAGGCTCGTGTCTTAGCGAAAGAGCATAATATTGAGATAAAAGACAATATGACATTTGGTCATATCGTCAATGAGTTCTTTGAACAAAGAGTGGAAGAAAAATTAATTCAACCGACATTTATTTATGGGCATCCAGTTGAAATTTCGCCATTAGCGAAGAAAAACGATGAAGATAAACGCTTTACAGATCGTTTTGAGTTGTTTATTGTGGCTCGTGAGCATGCCAATGCATTTACAGAGTTAAATGATCCGATTGATCAAAAAGAACGGTTTGAAGCGCAGTTAAAAGAAAGAGCAGAAGGTAACGATGAAGCTCATATGATGGACGAGGATTATATTGAGGCTATGGAGTATGGAATGCCTCCTACAGGTGGATTAGGGATTGGGATTGACCGTCTAGTAATGTTGTTAACAAATTCACCATCAATTAGAGATGTATTATTATTCCCATTAATGCGTCACAGAGATTAATTTAAAAAGAATTAATTAATTTTGAAATATAGGGACATCCTAGTTATAGCCAAGTGCTTAAATTAACTGTGGATGTCTTTTTACTTAATTTTTTTCAAAAAGGCCTTGATCTTTGTTTTTGAACCTGATATATTTAATTTCGTTGTCACGAAAAACGTAAAAAAATATGTGATAAATAATGTTGACAACTAATAATCATAATGATATATTATGAGAGTCGCCATTAAAAATAATGTCGAAGTAAGTAAATAAAAAAGTTATTGACTTCTGCGAATAAAGATGTTAAGATAAATCTTGTCGCTGAAACACGACGAACGAAATGATCTTTGAAAACTAAACAAAATGTCAAGCGTGCAAATAAAGTTGAACTTTGAGTTCAACACCAAGTCAGTATTAATTTTGAG